>JALHUC010000396.1 GCA_022865845.1 bacterium
AGCGGAGAAAAGGTCCTGTCCCTGGTACCGAGCCATCACGACCACCCTGAGGGTACTGGACTCGGCATCAGGGTAGAGTTGGAAGAGTTGGTGGTGTTTAATGATCGGTGATCGGTGATCGGTGATCGGTGATCGGTGAAATCGAACAACCTGTGCGGCGTTTTGTCAAGAGTGGAAGAGGAAATACAGCAGTTTGAAGTTTGAGGTTTGAGGTTTGAAGTTACCGATTACCGATTACCGATTACCGATCACTGCCTCAATGCGCCTCGGCCCAGTTCTTCCCCCAACCCACATCCACTATCAAGGGCACCTCAAGCTCCATGACCCCTTCCATGATCCCGGAAACGAAGGCGGAGGCCTCTTGTGTCTGTGCTTCCGGGACCTCAAAAACAAGTTCATCGTGCACCTGAAGAAGCATTCTTGCACCCGGCACTCCACGGGCCAACCCCTCGTGGATGCGCAGCATGGCTACCTTGATGAGATCGGCAGCCGTTCCCTGGATCGGCGTGTTCACCGCCATACGCTCGCCGTACTGACGGGTGTTGGGGTTATTGGATGTAAGTTCCGGAAGGTAGCGCCTCCGGTTTAACAGGGTCTGGACATAACCTGTCTCTCTGGCCTGGTCCACGGTCCGGGCGGTAAAATCCCTGACGCCGGAGTACACCTCGAAATATCCGTCAATGATGCCCGCAGCTTCCCCCGGGGAAACCCCCAGCTCTTTTGAAAGCCCATAGGCGCTCATCCCGTAAATGATCCCGAAGTTGATGACCTTGGCCCTGCGGCGCAGTTCCGGTTCAACAGCCTGGGCCTGGGCGCCCAGGACCTGGCACGCCGTCTGGTTATGGATATCCTCACCGTTTCGAAACGCCTCAACGAGGTTCTGGTCCCCGGAGAGATGGGCGAGAATGCGCAGTTCGATCTGGGAATAGTCCGCGGACAGAAGCACCGTTCCTTCCGGCGCCACAAAAGCCTCGCGTATCCGGCGTCCCTCATCGGTCCTGATGGGGATATTCTGGAGGTTGGGGTCTGAAGAGGAAAGCCTGCCCGTGGAAGTGGCGGTCTGGTTGAAAGAGGTATGAACCCGGCCTGTCTCCGGGTGGATCAGCTTGGGCAGAGCGTCCACGTAGGTTGACTTTAACTTTGCCACACTCCTGAAGTCCCTGATCATGGCCGGCAGATGGTGCTTTTCAGAAAGTTCCAGGAGGACCTCATCGTTGGTGGAATACCCGGTCTTTGTCTTCTTCAACGGCGCCAGACCCAGTTCGGTAAAGAGCACCTGGGCTAACTGTCTGGGAGAGTTGATGTTGAAAGGATGCCCGGCCTCCTCATGGATCCTTGCCTCCAAGTCCCTTAGTCTCTCCCCCAGTTCGCTGGAGATGCCAGACAACATCCCGGTGTCCAGAAGGACACCCGCCATCTCCATGTTATTGAGAACTGCAACAAGGGGCATCTCAACTTCATGGAACAGAGCCACCAGTTCCTTCTCCTCCAAACCAGAATCCAGGGGCTCCACAGCCCGGAAGGTAACGTCAGCATCTTCACACGCATAGGTGGAAGCCTCATCCACAGGAACCTCGACCATGGTGACCTGTTCTCGTCCCCTCTTCGTAAGCGCCTTGTAGGTGATCATGGTGTGGCCAAAAAGCTCGGAGGCTATCTCGTCCAGGCCGTGGCTGCGCCTGTCAGGACTGTTCAGCCAGGAGGCTATCATGGTGTCGAAGGAGATCCCCCGGACCTCCCACCCGGCCCGGTGGAGAACCTTGAGATCGTACTTGATGTTCTGTCCGATCTTCTTTTTGTCAGGATCAGCCATGAGGGGACCCAGTTTCTTTTTCACTACCTGGGGGGTGAGCTGGATCGGGGCACCCAGATAGCGGTGATCCAGAGGGATATACGCCGCCTCGCCTTCAGCCCAGGAAAATGAGATCCCCACGAGGGAAGCTCTCATGGGATCACGGCTGTCCGTTTCCGTGTCAAGAGCAAATCGGTCCACCTCCTGGAGGCGCGCGGCCAGTTGGTCCAGTTCCTCGTCGGTGGTAACTGTGCGGTACCCTTCCCGGCCCAGGGCCTCCCTGGGGACAAGTTCGTTGGCGAGCTTCACGAACTCAAGCTCCTCGAATAGTGCACGCACCGCCTGGGTGTCCAACCCGGAAAGGACAAGGTCCTCCAGAACCTTGTCCACCGCGATGTCGTCTTTGAGTGTAACGAGGGAAAGGGAGCTTCGCAGCGCTTCAGCCTGTTCAGGCAGCTTGTCACCGAGCTTCCCGCCCACTTCAAGGTGCCGCTCCAGGAGCTCCTCAACGCTACCAAATTGGGCGATAAGCTTGCCGGCCGTCTTGGGACCGACACCTGGAAGTCCCGGTATATTATCTGAGGAGTCGCCCATTAGGGCCTGGACATGGACCACGCGGGAGGGCTCTACGCCAAACTTCTCAAACACTGCCTTTTCATCCACCCAGTGGTCTTTCATTGTGTCGAGCATGACCACATTGCCTCCCACCAGCTGCATGAGATCCTTGTCCGAGGATATAATAACAACCCGGTCCACCTCCCCGGCGTATTTGCGGGCAAGGGTCGCGATGATGTCGTCAGCCTCAACACCCTGGATCCTGATGGCAGGTAACTTGAAAGCAGCAATGACGTCGTCGATACGGGGCATCTGAACCACCAGGTCCTCCGGCATGGGCGGCCGATTGGCCTTGTACTCTGGATACATCTCGTGACGGAAAGTGGGCCCCGGGGCGTCCAGAACCATGACAGCGTAGGTGGGTTTGTGATCCCTCAGAACTTTCAGGACCATGTTGGCAAAACCGAAGATGGCGTTGGTGGGAAAACCCGAGCGCGTGCTCAGGGAACGAATGGCATGGTAGGCACGGTAAATGTAGGAGGAACCGTCAATGAGGAAAAGTGTCTTTTCCCCCTCTTTTGGTCTGTCAGTCACATTCTCTCCTGCTCGACTCGGGTGAGGGGGG
>JALHUC010000397.1 GCA_022865845.1 bacterium
AGATCCCGTCTTCAGGCCGTGAGATCCACGCCAGTGTCCGGCGGCTCATCCCGGAAGGTTACAGCTGCGCGTCAGATGGGGCGGGGAGGTTTGAGTGCAGAGAGGGCAACACACAGAACGCCCCCCGTAGATAGGGAAAACCGTATACGGGTGCAAACCAATTCAGAAAAGGAGTCAACAATGAACCGAAAAACTTCAAATGCGGCCGTTACTTTGTCACTGGCGCTGGCAGCGTGCATGGTCCTGATCTCAACGGTGTCTGCCTGGGCGTGGGGAACCCCCCCGGAAGATCTTCCGCCCAAGAAGACGGTAACGATCTACCAGTTCGACAGCACCGTTCCGGAAATATCCCCGGCGTCAGCCACCGATATGTTCACTACCGCACTGATCAAGTCCAACGCCTTTGACGTCCTGGAAAGGCAGCGCCTGGACGAGAGCGTCTACCAGGAGAAGCAGTTGAACCAGGGAGGGATGACCACCGGTGACGTGGCTCAGTATCAACTTACAGGGGCCGACTTCATCTTCACGGGGGCCATCACCGAGGCCAACGCCCAGGCTGATAAAACGGGCGTCGCTGGAGCATATCAGGGGGTAGGGGTGGAAACCAGCGGAGAACATGCCGAGATCGGCCTTGATGTACGGGTACTGGATGCCAAAACGGGGAAGGTGCTAGACGCTGTCAACGTCCGTAAGAAGATCTCCCAAGGCGGTTTTTCCGCTTCAGGTTTGGGAAAACTGTTCGGGAAGAAAAAACTCAAAGGGGCGAACCTGGGAGTTGCTCACGACAAGAAGGAAGGGGTCGACAAGGCCCTTCGTGACTGCATCAACGAAGCGGTGGAAAAGATCGTCAGCCGGTATGAAGAGTAGGAGCAGGTGATGAAATCCGTTGGCAGGATCGCCATTATACTGGCGGTGTTTCTCCTGGCTCTGCCGGCAGCCGGCAGAGCTGAGCAGGGGAGACACGGTAATCAGCAGCGTGCAGTGCGGCTGCCCGCAACCGGTCAGTGGTACGAAGGGCAAGGTTTCCACCGGGCGGAAGCATCGCTGGATCGGGCCGGGCCCTTTGGAAACGGCTACAGCACCATCTATATGGCGTATCTCGATCCCGGGCTCGATTACACACTGGGTCTGCGTTATCCGGCCGATGCCGGGCACGAACTTTCTGTGGAGGTTTTTGACCGCTGGCCCTTCGATCCCAGGGCCAAACGTTACAAACTGTCCATGGGGCCCGTCGTCCGCACTGATCCGGACTGGATTGAATACCGGTGGCGAGTGGGCGTATCCGGCCGCAGTCCGGGGAACATGGCATTTGTCGCCGTCGAAACCAGGTCCTCCGGCGCTGCTCCTGCAAACCGTTTCCGGCATTTCATGTACCTGGTCACACCATCCGTCAGGCCCATGAACCATTTCGGCACAGGAATCACCTATCTGCGGGGACCTTCGGACCTATTCCTGCCGCAGACATCAGACCAGGTCCAATACGTTGTGGAATACCCCTATGACGGCCGTGGTCCTGACAACGGGCCGGGGACCGACTGGCGTCCAGGAGGAGGTTTGATCTTCAATGGAGATTTCAGCCAGGGCCTGCAGGGATGGGAGATGTTCTCCGAGGGGGAGGATGCGGATGCTGCTGATCACGTGGCATCCGGCAAAGATGGGCTGCGGATCTGGAGTGATGGCCAGGCCGCTATTTCCGGCGTGAGGCAGACGATACAAAGGGATGTTCGTGATGCCGGGTCCCTTAACCTGGATATGGAGCTGCGTATCGACAAGGATCCGAGGGACCTGTCCCAGGCCGATGCAGCGGCAGTTGAACTGACCATCTGCTACCTGGATGCCGAGGGCAAGGATCACTGCGGTGACGAGGCTTACCGCGTAAGGTTCATGGCACATCGCCAGGCAGGCAGTGCTGATGGAACCATCCGGGTTAACATCGGCCAATGGTATTCATTCGAAAATGAATTGATGGAACTTGACCCCGGGCCAAGGGTGATCAAGTCAGTGGCCATTACCGGCGGCCATAACCTTGGACAAGACGCCTGGATAAGGCAGATTCATTTGACCGAGCGAGGTGGTGTGAAATGACCAGTAAAGTCCTAAAATTCCTTGTCAGTATACTTATTGTTGTTGGGATTCCCCACGCTGGATGGGCAGGCGCCCTGGACCGGGGCCCCTCGCAGCAGCGTTACAACCAGGCGGCCGATGAGATGATCCGGGTGCCTGGCGTAGTGGGGATGTGGGAACAGGACGCTATGGCAGTCCTGCAGCAGTCCGGGGTCGCCCCGAACATAGAGTATGCCAGGAAATCCAAGGAAGATCTCGCCGGGAGAGAGGGAACGGTGAT
>JALHUC010000398.1 GCA_022865845.1 bacterium
CCGAAGCAGTTCTTGCAGAAAACACGATGCTGCGGGGGACAGAGTCCTCTGTTTGTGGCGGACAATGTAAATACCTCGTTTGATATCGACTTTCCTGACCGGTACTTCTTCAAGGGTTCCGCCGGCTATTTCCCTTGCTACGGTGCTGTGGGAAAGGAAGGCGCCGCCCAGACCTGCGAGAACCCCCTCGATAACGGCCCTCGTACTGCCCAGGGTGGCTGCCCATTGGAGTGATTCCGGATCGATTCCGTGCTGCAGCAGGGCGTTTTCCAGGGCGAGCTGTGTCCCTGAACCCGACTCCCGCCTTATCAAAGGTATATTAGCCAGTTCAGCAGGGTCCAGATCCCCGGCGGAATACCCGGGTAAATGTTCGGCGGCGGCCACCAGAACGATGTTATCCTCGCACAGGAGGCTGCTTTCGAGGAGGGGATGGGTACCCGGGCTTCCCGTGACACCTAAGGCTATATCCCCGTTTTCGACCCGGCCCAGAACTGTGGCTGAATCGCTCACAGTCAGGGTCACCTGAACTTCCGGGTAGCGGTGATGAAAATCAACGAGCCACCTGGGCAGAAGGTATTCTCCGGGAACAGTGCTGGCATCTACCTGGATAGAGCCCCTGATCTGTCCATTGAAAGCTTCTACTGCTTCAAGAGATTCCTCGTAGAGATCGAGGATCTTCCGGGCGTAGCCCGCAAGGAGAGTCCCGGTGGGCGTGAGGCTTACTCTCCTGGAGGCGCGGTCAAAGAGTTTGGCCCCGAGACTGGTCTCCAGGTTCTTTATGTGCGTACTGAGGGTCGGCTGTGTGAGGCCGATCTCTTCGGATGCCCGGGAGAACCCGCCGCATCTGGCCACAGCCTCGAAAGCCCTGAGCTGTCTCAGATCGAAGGACATATCAATTCCCGCCAGGGATCAACCTGCTGAAGACAGCCACTGCTTCGGTGGCGTCCCGAGCGTACCCCTGGGCACCGATCTCATCAGCATAATCCTGTGTCACAGCAGCCCCACCGACCACCACGGGCAATGTCAGACCAGCCTCCCTCAGAACTTCAACAGCCTCTTTCATCCTGACCATGGTCGTGGTCATAAGGGCTGAAAGGCCGATGGCGCTGATCTCACCCCTGGCTGCCTCCCGGGCGATCTCCGCCGCCGGGATGTTCTTACCGAGGTCAATCACATCGTATCCGTGGTTCTCAAGGAGAGTCATAACTATATTCTTGCCGATATCATGGATATCACCTTCGACGGTAGCCATGAGTATTCTGCCTTTGGAAGGTATATCCATCCCTGCCATGGCCTCTTTCAATGGCTCAAAAGCAGCCTTCATGGCACGGGCGGACATCATCACCTGGGGCAGAAAATATTCGTTCCTTGCGAACCGTTCGCCCACCACTGCCATGGCCGGTATCAGGACCTTTTCGCCGAGCTCCATGGGTTCGATACCCTGACTCAGCAGATTCCCGGCCAGTTCCCTGGCCCGGTCCGGATGACCCTGAACAACCGCCAATTTAAGCGCTTCCTCTTCTCCCATGTCCGCGGCCGATGATGTGTCCCCCTGGTCACTCGATCCGGAGTATAGAGCTATATATCCTGAGGCTTGCCGGTCCTGGTTGAGAATGACCCTGGAAGAGGCCAGGATTCCCATGGAAGTTTCATGGAACGGATTGACGATAGCAGCTGAGAGCCCTGAAACGGCTGCCATGGCCAGAAAAGCCGCGTTGATATATTCTCTTGAAGGAAGCCCGAAGGAGATGTTGCTGACGCCTAGCACAGTGTTGAGGTTCAGTTCACTCCGGATAAGGGACAGCGCGTTTAAAGTTTCCACCACCTTGTCCTGTTCCGCTCCCGCAGACAGGGTGAGACAGTCGATGAGAACATCCTGGTCCGGGATGCCCAACTGTCGGGCCGCCTCCAGGATGCGTCTGGCAATGGCAAGGCGTCCCTGGGCAGTAGGCGGTATGCCTTCATTGTCCAGTGTCAGGCCGAGTACCGCTGCACCGTACCGCTTGGCCAGGGGCAGGACTTTTTCCAGGCTCTCCTTTTCCCCTGTGACCGAGTTGATGAGAACTTTTCCGTCAGCGGCCTTAAGGCCCGCTTCGATGACCTCCGGTCGGGGTGAATCGATACTCAGAGGTACGGAAACTGCCTGCTGCACAGCGAGCACCGCCTCTACCATGGCTTGTTCCTCGTTGATCCCCGGTACCCCGACGTTCACATCCAGCATCTGAGATCCTGCCTCTACCTGCCTTGTTGCTTCCTCGCGGTAGGGGTCGAATTTCCCGTCCCGAACAGATTGGGCAAGGGCTTTACGGCCGGTGGGGTTGAGGCGCTCCCCCACAGCACGGAGAGGACTGGCGCCACCAACAAAAAGAACCGCACCCCGACTGGAAAGTCTCGTGGCTCCAGGGTCTGTGAGGATACGATCCGAGCGCTTTCCGGCAGCGTCGAGGGCTTCCCTTATCTTTGAGATATGGTCGGGTGTGGTGCCGCAGCACCCTCCGATGACTGCAGTCCCGATCCCGAGGAACTCCGGCACAGGCTCGGCCATCTCCTCGGGTGAAGCCGGAAAAACAGTACGGTCATTTTCCAGACGGGGCATTCCTGCATTGGGCATGGCAATGAGGGGAAGGCTGGTCACGGAGGACATCCGCCTTAAAACATCCAGGATCCCGGCAGGGCCTAATCCACAGTTTGACCCGATGGCATCCACCCCGGCAGCCTCAAGTGTGACCGCCGCAGCTTCAGGTGAACTGCCCAGAAGGGTCAATCCGGAGGGCTCGAAGGTCATGTGAGCCAGGATCGGGATATCGGAAAACGATCTGATCGCGATAACTGCTGCCCTGATCTCCTTGATGTCCGAGAAGGTTTCAAGAAGTATGAGATCAGCCCCCGCGGAGATGATGGCTCCCGCTTGCCGGGTAAATATATCAACAGCTTCGTCGAAGGTCATGTCGCCCACTGGTGTAACGAAACGGCCTGTGGGCCCGATGCTTCCTCCCACCAGGACTCTGCCATCGGACGCTTCGATGGCCACCTTGACGGCCGCCCTGTTAAGTTCCTCGGTACGGTGTTCGAGCCCGTAGGATGACAGCTTGGCCGAACTGCCACCGAATGTGTTGGTCTCTATGATATCGGCGCCCGCCCGGATATAGGCCATGTGAATGGATCGTATCGTATCCGGGTCCTCTACGTTCAGGAGCTCCGGACAGGTGCCTGCGGCGATCCCTGCCTCCTGGAGCATGGTCCCCATGGCCCCGTCACAAAGGAGGGTGCGGTCTTTAATAAGGTCTTGGAAGGTGCTCACTGGGTTCGCTCCCGTTTTCAATTAAGGATTGAGAATTGAGGATTGAGGATTAACTTTTCCATATATCATTCACATTGTTGGATCGTATAAATGATCGAAGTTGCATCAGTTCAATTCTGAGTATTTAATCCGGAATCCGGAATCCGGAATCCTTAATTTGTCCTTATCTATTGAAAACATCTATAGGTATAGAAGAAAATTGAGAAAAGCAAGTGATTTTGAGCTGTTAGCTGGTGGCTCACAGCAATCTCAGATCTCATATCTCAGATCTCAAAGTTTGGAAGTGCACATGTGCACCGGTGCACTAGTGCA
>JALHUC010000399.1 GCA_022865845.1 bacterium
ACCGTCGAGGAGCCACGGTATACCGCTTTTGTCTGCATGTTCCCGGAGGTGGGAAAAAATGAATTTTTTGCAATGGTAGCATCTTAAGGGGGTGTTACCCGAAACATCTTCGAGGTGGCGAGGGTCCAGCTCGAGACTGTGTACCGTTACAACACCTATCCTGCGGGCCAGAGTCACCGCCTCTTGTGCCTCCCCTTCTCTCAGGAATGGATGCTGAACAGTAACGGCCGAAACAGCATCAGGTCCCAGGTTCTGCAGACAGAAGTTGAGCAGGTAGGTGCTATCCACCCCTCCAGAATAAGCGACGAGCACTCTATCCATCTCGCAGATAATGGACCGCAGCCTTTTGGCAGGGACAGCAATATCAGTCACCATTTTTTTGAATTGATATTCGGCATGAATACTATCGCCGCCAGGTGCGGCTGATTGGAAAATTCCTGACATGGATCAGGATCGAAAGATCAGATGTGATAGGTGTAAGGATGATCATACTCCCTCTGAACACCGGCATTCCGGGCTTTTTCACAGAGATCGCTAATGGCGATAGAATCGAAAAAAGAACCTATCTGCTTGCTTACGTCCAGCCACATATCACTGGCAACACAATCGTCCTTTCGGGGACAGCTTTTGCGTGGTGCGTTGCCAACGCAAAACACCAGCTCGAAGGGTCCCTCGGTGGCACGGACGACGTCACCGAGGGTAATGTCGGCGGGTTCCTTGATAAGATAGTACCCGCCGTTGGGACCCCGCTTGCTTCCAAGTATCTGGGCTTTTTTCAGCTTCTGGAAGATCTGCTCAAGATACCTGGGGCTGATCTGCTGACGCCTGGAAATATCCTTGATCTGGGTAGGGAGACCAACAGAGTGGTAAGCGATGTCGAAAAGAGCTCTGACGCCGTAACGGCTCTTGGTGGAAAGTCTCATTTTTGCCCCCTTTTAAGGTGTTTAAATGTTGCCAAAGATTATTTTTTTACAGCTATATTGTCAAGTTTAAAATCAGTTTAAAATCGGTTTAGAGCCTTCATCTGCCTGCCATGAGCCTGCCGAATGGTCGAGGGGAGTCCAGCCGACCCGTCACATCGACTTATCACGGTATAGCCAAAAGCGAAGCCGGATGACGGGACAGAAGGGCTAACCGTCAACCGCCAGTTCTGAGTTCGGAACCTCCCGGAGCACCTTACCCGGAGTACTTTATATTTTGAATCCGGAGTTCCCGGCGAAAAGGAGGGAAACCTGTGCTAATATATGTCCGAGCCAGAAAGGAGCCTGGAACATATGAAACTGAGAAATATTAACTCCTGGGACCTTTCCCCCGTAGAGGCAGTCGCCCTCCAGCGGGAGCTTGTAAGCCAGGTCGAGGGCGGTACCCTCCCACGTGTCAGAACCGTATTAGGTGTCGACGTGTCTTACAGCCGCACAGAGCAGACATTTACGGCCTGCGCTGTCCTTCTGGATTTGCCAGGGCTCAAACCGACAGACTCGTGCTGCGGTTTCGGAAAAGTGTCCTTCCCTTATGTGCCAGGACTTCTTTCTTTCCGGGAGATCCCGCCTCTGATCCCCATCCTGAAAAAGGCGCCGCGGCCCGATCTCATCATCGTGGACGGCCACGGCATTGCCCACCCCAGAGGCTTCGGCCTGGCCTGCCATCTTGGGCTTATAACGGGATTGCCAACCATCGGGTGTGCCAAGAGCCTCCTTGTAGGATCTTGCGAAAAGCCGGAACCGGAGCGCGGGAACATGACACCCATGACCTACGATGGAAATATCGTAGGGTACGCCTTAAGAAGCAGGAAAGGCAGCAAACCTCTGTACATCTCCCCGGGGCACCTGCTGGATCCCGAAGAGGCGGTTAAAGGGGTTCAAATGTGTCTGAAGGGATACCGGTTACCTGAACCGACGAGGCTTGCGCATAAGCTGACGCAGCAGACGAGGGAGCTTGGAAAGTGACGACGGGGCGACAAGACAGGGCGGAGGGCGAAGGGCTTTATGAACCATGTCATTGCGAGGAGCGTCGAGTCGTTCGAGAGCGACGCGGCAATCTCGCTTAAACAGCAATCCCTTTAAAAGCGATAATATTTGAAACGCAAAGTGCGCAAAGGAACGCAGGGGAAATCTTAAAGCTATTGAGTAGGACATCTTCCCAATTGGGAAAGTTAATTTACCGCAGTACGACCTTTCCCATGCCGCTCCACAGGGCTACACAGGGAAAATCCAATCATTCAACAGGATTGAATCGCATGAAAAAAGAGAAGGGGAAATTGGTCAGAGGAACTTTGGTCCTGGTAGCCTTAGCTTTGATAGCAACCGGCCTTCGATCATTTTTTCTTAATAGCGATCTATTCTATTCGAACTGGTGGGGCGGTCTCGTGTTTGCTCCTTTTACTTTAGTCGTCGGTGTCTTATTCCTGTATCTCCTCATTTTCAAATGGGACAAGTTTAAAGAGGCGATAAATACTGGCGTCCATGACAAGGAATACTGACTGAAGAAATTATGTTTGCCGCTTTCACGGGAATAAAAAACCGGGCGATCCCGGTTTCCTTCTGCGTCCTGCGTTCAGGTTTTCTCTTGGATCATTTTGAATCTTGAATCTTGAATCTTGATTTAACTCAAAGTTTGAACTCAACTTTGAGGCCGACAGCCGCATTCCCATTATACTCCAGCACAGGAACCAGCGAGAAGTTCGACTCCCCTCCCTTCCTGGAGCGGGCCGCCACTGTTCTGCCAATGGCAGCGCCGAGGACAGAGCCCAGGAAGACGTCGGAAGGCCAGGCTTCCTGGTAATAGAGTCTGCTGTACGCGGTGCCGGCGGCGATCCCGTAGTAGAGCATCGCCTCCAGGAACTGTTTTTCGTAGGCG
>JALHUC010000400.1 GCA_022865845.1 bacterium
CGACCGAGCGCAACGCAGTAGACATGCCCGTATTCGCCGCCGCAGTAGAAGGCTGGTGAGAATTGCGGGTTAAGGAAAGGATGGTGCGGTAATGATAAGCAGGAGAGATTTTATGAACCGATTAGGGAAGGGTCTGGCTTTGGCCTGGGCCGGTTTCCCCATCGTATTTTCCACAAAAGAGGCCTTCGCTGTTACCAACGAAGCGACTTTGAGGGTATATTCCTTTACGGAAGGCGGATATGTAATTATGGACAGGGTCGTTAAAAACAAAGACGAGTGGAAAAAGATACTTACAAAAGAACAGTATCGTGTACTTCGCGAACAGGGCACCGAGAGAGCCTTCACCAGCGAACTAAACGATAACAAGGATAAAGGCGTTTACCGTTGTGCAGGGTGCGGCCTTGACCTGTTCTCCTCCGAGCACAAATTTGACTCCAGGACAGGGTGGCCGAGCTTCTGGCAGCCCATCGCACCCGAAAACGTGGGAGTCCAGGAGGACAACAGCCTTTTCACGCGCAGAACAGAGGTACACTGTCCCCGCTGTGATGGTCACCAGGGACACATCTTCGATGATGGGCCCAAACCTACCGGGCTTCGGTACTGCATCAACGGGGTCGCGCTGCAGTTTGTATCGGAAAAGGAAGCGAAAGGCTGATTTAACTCAGAGTAGGCGAAGGAATACGGGAGAGGGGTAGCGTCCTTGTTGTCATTGCGAGGAGCCCTGAGCTATTCCGGGGGCGACGCGGCAATCCCAGGCAATTACCGAGATCGCTTCGCATGGATTACGGCTCGCGATGACATTCGTATTTGTATTTCCCGATATTTATAATAGAACCTTTGTACTGACTGCTATACACTTATATTCACTTTTCTCCATGAAAACACTTTCTAAACTGAAAACACGCTGCAAAATCATCCTGGCCGCGGTACTTACCACCGCGGTCGTCGTCGTACTACTTCCCATCCTTCTTTACACCACACCATCTTTGCCCCCTGGCACCCATATCATCACCTCCCCCACAGGCATTGCGGCTGAGAGCATCCAACTTCTTATCGACGATACGGCATGGGACCCGGAAACCAACCGTAGGGTGATCGATCAGGAAATTTTCGACGAGATCCTGGCCATGATCCACCGGGCCGACCAGTTCATCTACGTCGATCTTTTCCTCTGGAACCCGTGGCAGGGCAGCATCCCGGAGGAACACCGCCAACTGTCTCGGGAACTGGCTGAAGCGCTCATCGCCAGAAAAAAGGACCAGAGGGGACTGGATGTTATCGTACTATCAGACCCCATCAACCGGATCTACGGGGGGCATGAACCGGAATTTTTCAAGGATATGGCCAAGGTGGGAATCCCCGTGGTTTTCACCGATCTTTCCGAGCTTCCCGATTCAAACACTATCTATTCGCCATACTGGGCTCTCACCGAAAAGTTTCTTAATGCTACATTTTTTTCAAAATGGGCCCACGAAAGACACTTTTCAAACCCCTTCGAACGGGATGGTGATAAAATTTCAGCCCTGCAGTTTGGCCGAATGCTCATGTTTAAAGCCAATCACCGCAAAGTAGTTATCACCGGTTCCACGGAGCACGGCCTGGAAATGGCGGTGGGAAGCCTCAACACTGCGGACGGAAGCTCTGCCCACTCCAACCTGGCTCTTGCCGTCAAAGGCAAACCTGTTCTGGAAGCTCTACAAACCGAGCTTGCGGCCCTTCGATGGAGTATCAAGCGAAAACAAAACGTCATCGTAGGTGCCACCGGCATGGCCGCCTTCAAGGCGGACTCCATCGAAAATAAGGCCGAGATGATCTCATCCATTTCTGATATCCGTCCTGATGGACCTGAGATCCAATGGCTCACCGAAGGAACGATTGCAAAGGCAATCATCAACCTCCTGGGGGAGGCTGGTCCAGAGGACAAGGTGCGCATCGCCATCTTCTACCTGTCCGAGCGTGGAGTCATCGAAGCCCTCAAGGGGGCCATCACCAGAGGAGCTTCGGTGAGGGTTGTACTGGATGCGAACCGGGACGCTTTCGGGATGAAGAAGATCGGAGTACCCAACCGTCCAGTAGCAGCCGAGCTCATGAAGTTATCCACCGACCACGATGTTGATATCCGCTGGGCAGATACCCACGGGGAGCAGTTCCACACAAAAGCCATGTCCATCACCTTCAAGGAGTCCGGGGAACCTGCATTCATAACCGGATCCGCCAACTGGACCCGCAGAAACATCGGTGACTTTAACATGGAGGCCAACCTCCTGATAAAAAACGCTGGCGAAGTCACCCAGGAGTTTAATATTTATTTCGACAGGATCTGGAGCAACTCTGACGGCTTGACCCACACCCTTCCCTATGAGGCTTGGGAAGAGAAAGGGTTTAAAGGGTTCATCAAGACCGGAGTTTACAGATTCCAGGAACGGTTCGGGTTGGGAACATTTTAAATGCAGCACGCAGAACACAACACGCAGGACGCAGTAAACCTTTGAAACGGTGAAAAATATAAAATCCATGAGCGGCCTCAAGCAAGCCGCAGAGTGCGCAGGAAAAACAAAACTAGAAAGGTTAAACTCTGATCTGATCAGGTTTTCTCCGCGTCCCCTGCGCCTCTAGTGAGTCACGTTTTCAATGTGACGAACGAGCGCGAGGAAGATTTAATCGCACCTAAGGAGAGGAATATGACTTCAGACATCAGGAAACAACTACTAGCGGGTGTCAAAGCAGGAGATAGTTTCTCCGTGACCCGGACCTTCGACGAAGATGGCATGCACCTTTTCACCGGGGTTTCCCATGACCACAACCCGATCCACTTAAACAAAGAGTATGCCTCGGCCAAGGGATTTGATGGCTTGGTCTGTCACGGCCTTCACGTGGGTGGTCTTGTCACGGAGATCGGCGGGCAATTGTCCATGCTGGCAGCCGGGATGAACTTCCGGTTTAGGCGTCCGGTGTACTTCGGTGACACTGTCACATGCACACTGACCATCGACGAAATGGATACCAGGGGCCGTGTCAAATGCACTGCTCTTTTCGTCAACCAGAAGGATGAGACGGTCATAGAGGGACAGCTGTTTGGCACTTTACCGAACGATGCGGAAAAGGCCATTATCGCTTGAAAACATTGATATTTTACCGCCAAATACACGGATTGTCCGCCATAGCTCGAAGAGGGACGGTGGAAGGAACGCAGAGAGAATACAGCATTAATAATTACTGGAAAAAATAGACAAATTTTATTTGACCTTAATCTATGTTAATGCTCAATTAGGAATACTCAATCCTGAATTGATTTAACCGATCACTGAAGTTAGACAAGGAGCTACCCATGGGAAAAGAGGAGATCACTCTTCTAGCCAGAAGCGGAACCGATGATCCGTTCAAGGTCACTTTCACCAAAGATGAGGATAAGCTGACCATCACCTGCACCTGTCCGGAGGGGGTTCATGGCGAGTTTTGCCAGCACAAGTTCCGCGTCGCCTCCAACGACATAATGGTGCTCCAACATCCTGGTCAGAACAGCGCTATGCTTAGTGCCCACGTGTGGGTCATTGAGTCCCCAATATCGGACAAACTCATCAAGCTGCTTCAACTACAAGGCGAGGAGGAGCAAGATGAGGATGCCATCAGCAAAGCCGAAGCTGAGATCGGTACGGCTATGCGAGAGGGGACAGTGTAAGTTGCCAGGCAACTTACACTGAGTGTCTAGTTTCTAGTGTCTGGTGTCTAGAAAAAACAGGACACAAAACGCAGGAGAAGATCAAAAGCAAATTAACCGCAGGGTAAATTTCAATTCTGGGTAAGGGCCAGTTGCTATTACAGCGATCAAGGCGTCTCTCGCAGCTTGTCCCGCCATAGCTGAAAGCGACGGCGGAAGGCGCAGAGTTCGCAGAGGAAGGCTTTAATCCTGGGTTAACGCCTGTTGCCATAACCGCGATGTAATCCACAGCAGGGTAGATCTAAATCAGTGAGAAGGACGGTTCCTACCGTATCGATTTCGAGGCCATGGCCGCCCACCTTTTCGCACTGAAGCAGAAAGCGGATCGATCAGGAATAGGTATACGGTGGGTGATCTTCGATCCCAAACTGCAGCCGTATCTATTTGCCACGACAACCGGCCCGCTTCTCAAAGAAAATAATATCTCCTTTTCAAAAAAAAGCTCCTGGGTCCGCCATGACGAGCATTACCATGTGGATTTTATAGTGGCGTGCGAATCACTGGAGAGTGGAGTAAAATAGAGGGGTTAAATAACGGTACCCAGTACCCAGTACCCAGTACCCAGTACCCAGTACCCAGTACCCAGTACCCAGTACCCAGTACATTAGTACCTGGTTCCTGGAACTAGAGACCTGGAACATGGAAGCTGGAACTCGGAACTGAACGCGGAGCGTTCCCCATGTGTGGCAGATTCGTCCAGTTCACATTGTTCCCCCTACTCAAAAAAGAGTTCTCCCTTAAATTCGGCGCGGACATTCCCCTTCGTCCGTCATACAACATCGCCCCCACCCAGGACGTTCCCGTCGTGGTCAACGATGGCGGCAACCGGCTGATCACCTGCCGGTGGGGACTCATCCCTCCCTGGTCAAAGGATGCGTCCATCGGCAGCAGGATGATCAACGCCAGGGCCGAGACCCTGGCGGAAAAACCCAGCTTCAAGGGGCCCCTGAAAAAGCACAGGTGCCTCGTCGTGGCAGACGGATTCTACGAGTGGAAAAAAACGGAAGGCGGCAAGACACCCGTCTACATCACCATGAAGGATGGCCGGCCTTTCGGGTTCGCAGGTCTCTATTCAGACTGGACCCCACCCGAGGGTGATACCATCAGAACGTGTACCATCGTCACGACTGAGCCTAACGAACTTCTGGAGCCGATCCACAACCGCATGCCGGTGATCATCAAACCGGAGGAGCGGGACAGGTGGCTGGACCCTGATGAACACGACCCTAATAAGCTGACTCCCCTCCTTGCCCCCTACACTTCCAGTGAACTTGACGCCTGGGAGGTTTCAAAGTCCGTTAATTCCCCCTCAAACAACAGCCCGCAACTCATTGAACCACTGGAATAGGGGAGGAGGAAGGAAGAAGGAGGAATAGAACATTTCATACTTTTTTACGTTTTCCCTTCATCCTTCTTCCTTCATCCTTCTTCCTTCTTTTCCCCTCTTCAGCACTATAAAATTTCCCGCCAGGATCAATATTATGCCGACCATGGCTCCCACGCTCCCACGGTATCCCTCGAACGCCATGGACAGGGCAAGGGCTACAATGGGAAAGAGAAGAGTTGTATAGGCCGCTCGATCAGCACCGATCCTGCCAATGAGAGTCAGGTACATCCCGAAGGCAAATACAGAACCAAAAACAGCAAGATAGAGCAAAGAAGAAATGTACGGC
>JALHUC010000401.1 GCA_022865845.1 bacterium
AGCAGCCAGCTCAGGGCCACCTGTGCCACGGTTAGGTTCTTATCGTTTGCTATTTCCCGCATCACGTCCACAAGGTCAAAGGCCCGCTCCTTATCCACCAGCGGAAAATCAAAATCAGCGCGGCGGGCATTGCCGGGGCCCTTGCCCTCCCGGTCGAATTTCCCGGTTAAAAGTCCTCCTGCCAGGGGGCTCCAGACCATCAGACCCAGGTTCTGGTCCTCCAGGAGCGGTACGAGTTCCCGCTCGAGATCCCGGCTGGCAATGGTGTAATAGGCCTGGAGACTCTCAAAACGGTGCAGATTATATTTGTCGGAGATCCAGAGGGATTTCATCAATTGCCAGGCCGCCTGGTTGGAACAGCCGATGTACCGGACCTTCCCGGAGTGGACCAGGTCGTCTAAAGCCCGCAGGGTTTCTTCCATGGGGGTGAGCGCGTCAAACCCGTGGATCTGATAAAGGTCGATGTAATCGGTACCCATTCGGGTCAGACTGTCTTCCACAGCCTGCATGATGTGAGCGCGGGACAGCCCTGTTTCATTGGGGCCAGGACCCATGCGGCTGAATACTTTTGTCGCCAGGACGACATCCTTGCGGCGCTTTCCCAGGGCTTTTCCCAGGATCTTTTCAGACTCCCCCTCGGCGTAGACGTTGGCCGTGTCAATAAAGTTGATGCCCGCATCAAGAGCGCGGTCAATCAGATCGTTGGCAGCATCCTGAGGCAATTGACCGAACACTGTCCAGAAACCCTTCCCGCCGAAGGTCATGGTCCCGAGACACAGTTCCGAGACGAGTAGTCCTGTTCTTCCAAGTTGTTTGTATTTCATGGTCTAACTCTCCTATTTTCAATATAGAGAAAGGACCATCATCAAAAAGATAGCCGACGCTATGGAAACGGACCTCATCATATTAATTAAACACCGAATCGTAGAGAACGACAAGGCCGTACATCGTCTCCGCAGTCACAACATCGTTTATCCCGTTGCCGTCGATGTCCCCAACAGCCAGACCATGGGGGTTGGCACCATTGAAAAACGGTCCCAGGTAAAGTTCGTAGGATCCCAGTGACCCGCCCGTTCCCTGCCTTACGATCTCAATATTCTGCCAGGCGGTCTGTATGCTGATAATGTCCTTATCGCCGTCAGCGTCTATATCGCTCACCTCCACCGGCCCGCCGTGGCCGTAGGTGCCGACACTTACGGCCGTATCCAGGGTATGAGGAGAATCATCGTTTTGATAAAAGACCCGAAGATCCCCTGACAGAGTCACCACCACGTCGTCGAGGCCGTCGCCGTTCACGTCCCCGACGCCCACAGAGTTCGTGGTCTCGTCTCCGCCCAGATCGTAATAGACGGGAGGATCCAGGGTCCCGGAATCGTTCTGGAGAAGGATACCGATGTTGTCCCCGAAACCCTGGCCGCTCATCGCGACAACGTCCGTGAGTCCGTCACCGTCCACGTCGCCCAGCTCGAGGTCGTTATATCCTCCAAGGTCAACGGGGTATTGCGCCGGTGTTCCCAGGGCGCCCGTGCCGGTCTGCGGGATGACAGTGATGCTGCTTCCAAAGCCGTTCAGGCACACGATGTCCATGCGGTTATCATCGTTCACGTCCCCGACCCGGACGAGGGAACACGGGGCCGTGGAAACAGTGACCATGGAATCAAGACCTCCGGAATCGTTCTGATAGAAGATGCCGACACCTTCCCCGGAACCGACCACGACGTCCATTCTGCTGTCCAGGTTCAAATTGCCTACCGCGACCGATTGGTAGAAACCGCTGGTTGCATAGGCGGTTGAGTATTTGACAGGTGTTCCAAGCTGCCCTGCCTCATCCTGGGGAAAGACGAAGAGCTTGTAATCGTTTTCCGGATCGGCGTAAGCATCCGTGGTCAAAACCACATCGTTCCGCCCGTCCCCGTTGACATCCCCGATGGCCACCGCTTCCGGGTCCGAGCCCACATCGATGACCCTCATCCCATCGTAAACGCACTCGAAAAAACCGCTGACACTGACACATGCCAGGTCGTCGTTGATCACCCCGCAGCCTGTCCCCCAGGTCACGTTTTCCCCTATGCCGTCGCTTACTATGAGCCGGAACTGGTATTCGCCTTCGACGTCGGGCGTGAAGGTCGGGCTGATGCTGTTCGGGTCGGACAGGACCGCCTGGCTGCCATCCGGGATGGAGACGACCGTCCAGAAATAGCTGGCGATGGGATCGGTGTCGATGTCGTAACTGCCCGAACCGTCCAGGGTCACGGTGCAATAAAGTCCGGCTGTTCCGGGGTCGTCCACCACGGCCACGGGCAGGTTGTTCTCCCCTGGCCAATGGACAACACCGGAATCAAAATCATCGTAATCATCATCTCCATCTTCGTCACACAAAACATGGTATGCTGCATTGGAAATGGCGTTGAACTGGGCCCCCGTGTTGTTTTCACCAAGGAGACTTAGAACCCCCTCGTAGGGATAGGATTCATCGGACCGGAAACGGAGGGCTTGTTCGGTTGTAATGTCCACATACCCGATATCCGGGTCATAGTAACGGCCGATGATCTGGAGTTCCTGATCAGAGGTGCCCGTCACGTTGGATGTGTAGACTTCATAATCATGCATCCAGTAGGTCTTACCTGTGGAGTCATCGCGCGTCACAATATTAATTGTCTCCCTGTAGGGATATTGGCTGTAGTCCATGAACCAGGTTCCGCTCTGGGTGATGGTGGTTCCCCCGATGGTCAAAACCAGTGCCTCATAGGTTGTCGTCATGCGGGTGAAGGTGAGATCGTACGGGTCTATGTTGCCTCTGATATTGGTTCTGCCAGACATGTAAAACACACAATCGTCTGTGTAGCCCTGGTAGGTAACGTTCACACTGAAATCCCCGGTACTCTCATCCACAGATCCATCCATGTCCGCGTAGCCGTCACAAAGGCCATCCATACGTTCATTGATTTGAGCAAGTGGAGTAACCCGACCAGTCGGATGAAGTTCAAAATAGGTTGTGGCTGCCTTTTCCCAAGTTCGGGCCAGGAGAAGGGTATTTATCTGTGGTTGGTCAACGACTTTGTCTGGTTGGGTTTCAGCGGAAAGGAAGATAATGTCGCCGGGCTGATCGGCAAATGTCATACCGAAGTAGGTTCCTGAGGCCAGCGTAACAGCGTTCTCACTGGTGATGAATGCGGGTGTA
Source organism: bacterium (assembly GCA_022865845.1). Lineage (GTDB taxonomy): Bacteria > BMS3Abin14 > BMS3Abin14 > BMS3Abin14 > BMS3Abin14 > JALHUC01. The sequence goes on from JALHUC010000401.1 coordinate 3,182, forward strand.
TTTATACCTGAATAGGGAATACTCGGAGTTATACTCTCTCCTCCGCCACCACCCCCGCCGCAGGTCGCAAAAACACCAATAGCTAATGACGGAATTGCCAAAAAAACAAATAACCGCTTCATCAAGCACCCCCTAGTGAAGAACAACTTTAATGGAACGATTGAACCAGTATAGGAATGAGGCAAAAGAGGGCTTTCATGATGGGCCTCCCAAAACTGA
>JALHUC010000402.1 GCA_022865845.1 bacterium
CAGCCGACACACATCACAGGAGGTCTGACAGGGATATCTCCTGTATTGATACTTTCAGGTTTTGATGGACGGTACCCTTCCGGGACGGTAGTAAGTGCATTTCGAACCGTCCCGGTATCGATCTCTCCGAACCTGGGTATCAGAGATTTCCCTTCACACTCGATCCCCAGAAATCGTACCCACTCCTCGAGATACGGTTCCAGCTCCTCCACGATCACAACCCGTTCACACCGGGATGCGAAGTCCCTGATCAGGTCGGCAGGTAGAGGGAAAACCAGACCGAGTTTCAAAACAGAGGCATCAGGTAGCGCCTCTTTCACGTAGTTATAGCTGATACCGGAGGTAATGATACCCAGGTCCGTACCCTTCATCTCAACGCTGTTGAAGGAACATTTCTCCCCGTACCGGGCTATCCTCTCGATCCGCTCTTCAAGTTCACGGTGCTTGACCCTGGCGTTTGCCGGAACCATGACGTATTTGGAAGGATCTTTTACGAGTCCCGGCTCGACAGTGCTGACAGTATTGCTCTCCTCATTGATCTCGATCAGGGATTTCCCGTGGGAGATCCTGGTTGTGGTTCGGATGAAGAAAGGGATATCAAAACGCTCGCTCAGCTCAAAAGCTTCCCGGGTGAATTCGAGAGCTTCCTGGCTGTTTGACGGTTCCAGCATGGGGATCCTGGCAAAGGAGGCATACCTGCGGTTGTCCTGCTCATTCTGGGAACTGTGAAGCTCCGGGTCGTCGGCGGTAATGATGACAAGACCGCCCCTGACGCCGGTGTAGGCAAGGGTGAAGATCGGATCTGCCGCCACATTGACTCCCACGTGCTTCATGGCGGCAAGGGCCCGGTGCCCTGCAAAGGAAACTCCGCTGGCAAGCTCAACAGCTATTTTTTCATTGGGGGACCAGATGGTTTTGGTACCGCCCATCCGGGAAAGGTTTTCAAGGATCTCGGTGCTGGGTGTACCTGGATAGGCAGTGGCCAGCGAAACTCCCGCTTGAAGAGCGCCCCTGGCAATAGCTTCGTTTCCTGAATATAAAAGGCGGGTCAAAGCGTCTCTAGGTCAGTGATACCCAGGATTGCCAGTTTCTTTTCAGCCCGGATTGCATAAACACTGTCAGGGTACTCGGACAGGATCTCTCTGTAGATTGAGATAGCGGTATCCACATCGCCTGAAAGCTCATTGCACCGCGCCAGGTCAATATCTATCACTGCGCTCATGTCACCCCTGGCGCGTCCCTTCGCTGTCTGATAGGACTCTATGGCCATTTTAAATTCCTCCATCGCCTCGTAACTTCTGGCAAGGAGATAGTATCCGTTTATGTCCCTTACAAGTTCGTGGTTCCTGATGTCCAGCTCTTCGATGGTTGCAGCCGCTTCCTGATACCTTCCCAGCCGATAGAGGACGTTGGCCTTGAACAGAGAAGCCGTATGCCCCTGGGAAGCACCGGCATATTCGGATGCGACCTCATGCAGGCTTTCCAGAGCCAGTTCGAGCTCCTCTGTGGATGTCTCCATCTGGGCAACAGTGGCCTGATACATGACCATGGCCTTTGAAAGGGCCGCATTGGCAGTGTCTTTCTTCTCACCCTTCATCCAGATACTGCCCAAGGTTATAGCAATAACCAGAAGGATCGCACCGGATGCATACACTATCAAGTTGATGTTATCCGTAAACCAGCTGGCCAGGGTCTTCTGGTCGGCGAGAATCTCCTGTGGGGTCATCCCCGGTTTACGTGGAACCCTTTTCTTTATGTAGCTCATTAATGGCCTCCGTTAGAAAAAGTCCAAGGTCCAAAGTCCAAGGTCCAAAGGGAAGGGACTAAAAACTTTGAAGCGCTCATATTTACAATAGTGTTCAAGATCTCTTCTTTGGACTTTGGCCTTTGGGCTTTGGTCTCAAGATCCCAGGCTCAACTGGTGATCCGATTCAGCAATTTCTCCGCGTTGGTGAATACTTCATCGATCGAATCCTCTGCCACACCGGCTGCGAGGAGGATCTTCCGTGCGTGATCCACAGTTGCCAGGTCGCCAGGGCTATGTGTGTCAGTACCAAATAGAAGGCTTGCTCCTGCTTTTGCGGCAACTGACGCCACCCGGCCGTTGGCAGCCGAATGCCCCTTCCTTGCAGTGATCTCAAGGTAAACGTTATTCTGGGCCGCAGCGCCCGCATCTTCCATAGAAAGAAGACCTGGATGGGCCAGGATATCGACATCCGGACATCTGACTGCAGCGGCATTCGTGCCCGGGGCCACCGGCTCCGTAACTGTTTCTCCATGCACAACGACAACCTTGGCGCCCAGTTCCCTGGCCCTTGCAGCCAAAGCAGGTATCCTGTCAGGAGGCACATGGGTTATCTCTACGCCGGGTATGACCACAATATCCGCATTCTCAGCCCACACCTGAGCAGCCTTTATCGCCCTTTGGAGGAGATCTTCCAAATTGGTCTCATCGCCGTGATCGGTTATCCCGATGGCCCGGTAACCGGCCGCGATTGCTCTTCTAATCAGTTCCGAGGGAAGGAGCACACCATCGCTGGCGAATGTGTGTGTATGGAGGTCAATGATCAAAATAAAGGTTCCGGGTTTTGAGTTCCTGGTTTCGGGTTAAAATCAGTAATTGGCGACTCCCTTGCAGCGCTTGGATTTTATGCTTTGGGAGTTAATTTTCAAATGAAAAACTCCAAACGGCCATAACGCCTGCCAGGCATGGAAAAGGCCGAATATTTTTAAATATCACAACGGGTTAAATCAGTCCAGAACGTAAGGTCAGTCCAGAGTGTAGGATCAGTCCAGAGTGTAAGATCAGTCCAAAGTCCAGAGTCCAGAGTCCAGAGTATTATAAAAGACAAAATCACTTCATTTTTTATGGGAACTCGACAAAAAAAAGTCTCTGGACTCTGGACTCTAGTCTCTGGACACTAGTCTCTGGACACTGGTCTCTGGAC
>JALHUC010000403.1 GCA_022865845.1 bacterium
CGCAGCCGTGCACCTCTGCCGCTTGTGAAAACGATTGGAAACTGTCGGTAGTTCGGGAAAAGGGCGCCGCTTACCGCGTCGATATATTCCTGACTGCTCTTACCGTATACTCCTGTCAAGGTACTATCTCCGTTCCTACGCCTGTTTGAGTGAAGATCTCAAGCAGGATGGCATGGTTGACCCTGCCGTCCACAATATGTACTTTTGACACACCTCCCTCGAGAGATGAAAGGGCGGCCTCGACTTTGGGGATCATGCCTCCGTGGATTACCCCCGAAGCAACCATCAGGTCGAGAGCCTTCCTGTCCAGGGAGGAGATCAGTTCGCCTTTCTCGTCGGCGATTCCAGGAACATCAGTCATGAGCAGCAATTTTTTGGCTTTCAGGGCCGTTGCAATTGCCCCAGCCACAGAGTCAGCGTTGATGTTGTAAGTGTTCCCGTCTGCATCCACTCCCACTGGTGCAATGACCGGGATGAAATTCCCTTCATCCAGACGATGGATGATCTCAGGATGGACAGAAGTAATCCGCCCCACCTTTCCCGGGTCTATGATCTCGGGCGGACCATCCCCTTGCGAAGCCTCCTGGATGAGAAGCTTCTCAGCGAAGAAAAGGCCTCCGTCCTTACCGGTCAGTCCCACGGCCTTTCCTCCATGTTTCTGTATAAGAGCGACGATCTCCTTATTCACCTTTCCACCCAGGACCATCTCCACCACATCCATGGTCTCCTCATCGGTGAACCTGTGACCATGCACGAATCTGGTTTCCAGACCCATTCGTTCCAGGGTCTTCCCTATCTGGGGGCCTCCACCGTGGACCACGACAGGTTTGATGCCGACATAACGGAGCAGGATGATGTCCCTGGCGAAATTGGAACGGAGGCTTTCGCTGACCATGGCGCTGCCGCCGTATTTTATGACGATGGTTCTGCCTGCAAACTCCCTGATATAGGGCAGGGCCTCTAACAGAATGTCGGCCTTTTTAATGAGTTCCTTCATGTCGCCACCTTGCTCTTTAACCAGTTAAGCTCTTTTACTTTCTGCCGGACCTCTGAGTTAGCATCTTCGAGCTGCTTGTTCGTTTCGACGACCTCATCAATACTCTTGATCAGGTTCTGATAGAGCCAGGCCTGCTTGATGGCCATAGAAGCCGGAGGAGAGACGGCTTCCAGGATCTCCTTGTCCCAGTCATCGAAAGGCAGGTTCTCCTGCTTATTGTAAACTGCAAGAAGACCCAGGACCTTGTCGCCGGAAAGGAGGGGCGTTACTGCGATGTTCCTGGGAGTAATCCCCGTGGGAAAGTCCGCAGCCATGTCAACACCGCTGTCTTCGCCTGTTGTATTCCTGATAACGGCATGTCCTTCCTTCAGGACGGAGGAAAATACACCGTTTCCTACCAGAACCGGGCTGTCGGGTTTCCCCACGTGATCCTCGGGAGCGACATGCTCGATGAGTATTTTCTGACCGCCCGGGTCGGAGAAAGCAAGTATGCCGGAGGTGGCCCTCAGCCCGATCATGACCTTTTCGAGAAGCGACTTGTAGATCTGGTTCGGGTCTACTGAGGAGACGAGGGTCTCGACGATCCCGTTAATGAACTGAAGCTTGAGTTTTTCCCTCTCCATTCTCTTCATCATGAACACGTTGGCCACAGCCATGGACATCTGATTGGCGAAAGTGTTGAGGATGGCAAGGTCTCCCTGGGTAAACGGTTTCTTGTTGCGTTTGTCGTTGGCTGAGATCACGCCGATCACCCTCCTCCCGCAGAGGAGGGGGGTCACAACAAAGGACGAGGACTCGTATTGTCTCGTGAACTCATTAGTCAGGTCCTTGGTGTCTCTTGCGGCGTCTGCAACCAGGAGCGCTACCCCTTCCCTGACAACCTGTCCCGCAACACCCTGGTCTATGGGCTGCCTGATGTTGGGGATCTTGCTGGGCAGGATCCAGTTGGATTTGGCCATGACAAGCTCCTTGCCGTCACGGCTCATGAGCATCAGCGAGACCTTCTTGGCATCGAGGACTTCCGAGATGAGTTCGATGGATCTGCTCAAAAAGTCGCTTTCCTTCAAAACCTCTTCCGGAGGCAGGTCGTCATCCTCGATGTTGGTCAGTTCACTGGTCTGCTTTTCCAGCAGTTGAAGCCTGGATATCTGCTGGTCAATGGTTTCCTGCAGGTTTCTTTTTTCCATAAGATGTCTCGTGACGACCAGGACATCCTCCACCTTGACAGGTTTGTTCAGGAACCATGCAGCCCCCCTGCTCAGGGCTCTTTGGGCTGCCTGCCGGTTTTCGTCCTCAATGAGCATGAGGACAGGTACTTTCGGCTGAAATTTCCGGATGGCGATGAGGGTGTCCAGACCGGACAGCCCCGCAAGCCTGTCAGCAAGGAAAATAACTCCGACATCCTCGTGGTTGCGGACCGCGGTGATCCCTTTCTGTCCATCAGTGGTTTCCACGACCTCGAAGCCCTCGTTGGCGAGAATCCCCTTTAGGACCTGCCGGCTGGAAACCTCATTGTCAATAATGATCGCGCGGTTCATGATCTTCCTCTCTCTCCATTTGGTGTTCTAAATTGATGACCTCGTAAAAAGTCTCTTCGAGCTGTTTTACGAGGCGGTCATCACGCCGATGGCGGGACTGCTTGATGGACTTTCTATAAGTCCATCAAATTTACAGGATGTAGCGGCTGAGATCATCATCCGCGACAACGTCTGCCAGCTTGCTTTGGACCGTGTCCGAGTCGATGACGATCTCTTTTTCCACAAGGTCTGGAGCCTGGAATGAAATATCCTCCAGGAGCTTTTCCATGATCGTGTGCAGCCTGCGTGCCCCTATGTTCTCCGTTCTGGTATTAACTTCCTCAGCCATGTGTGCAATGGCTTCTACAGCATCAGCGGTAAAGGTCAGCTTGAGCCCTTCCGTCAGCAGGAGCTCAGTGTACTGCCTGATAAGCGCGTTCTCCGGTTGTGTCAGGATGAGGACAAAGTCATCCCGTGTCAGAGGGTCGAGTTCCACACGTATGGGGAATCGGCCCTGCAGCTCCGGCAGGAGGTCCGATGGTTTGCTTCCATGAAAAGCTCCGGCAGCGATGAAAAGGATGTGATCCGTTTTAACCATGCCGTGTTTGGTCGTCACTGTCGTTCCCTCAATTATGGGAAGCAGGTCTCTCTGCACGCCTTCACGGGAGACGTCCGGGCCATGGGCCGTGTTTCGCCCGCTGATCTTGTCTATCTCATCCAGGAAAACGATCCCGCTTTGTTCTACTTTCGTAACAGCCTCAGCAGTTACATTGTCCATGTCGATGAGTTTGGCTGCCTCCTCCTGCGTCAGGATCTCCAGGGCTTCGGGGAGCCGCATCTTGCGAATTTTTTTCCTCCCGGGGAACAGGTTGCCCATCATATCCTTCAGGTTTATGTCCATCCCCTCGGTTCCCGGGGCGTTGAAGATCTCTATCAACGGTGTGGTCCGCTCCTCAACCTGGATCTCAACCTCTCTTTCCTTCAAATCATCATTGCGCAGCATTCGGCGCAGTTTTTCCCTGGTCTCCCCACTGGGTGAGGATTCTATAATTGGCTCCGATCCGGGTGGACGGGCAGTGTTCCCCGGCAGGAGCAGATCCAGTATCCTCTCTTCGGCCAGCACTTCGGCCCTCTCCATGACCGACACCATTTTTTCTTCCTTCAGCATCTTGATGGCCAGTTCCACGAGGTCGCGGACAATAGATTCAACATCGCGGCCCACGTATCCCACCTCTGTGAATTTGGTTGCTTCAACCTTGAGAAAAGGTGAGTCTGCCAGGGATGCCAGGCGTCTGGCGATCTCTGTTTTCCCGACTCCCGTGGGCCCCATCATAATGATGTTCTTCGGTGCGATCTCGTCCTTCAGTTCTTTGGGGACCTGTTGGCGTCTCCATCGGTTCCTCAGAGCGATGGCCACACATCGTTTCGCATTGTCCTGGCCGATGATGAAACGATCAAGGCTGTCAACGATCTCGCGTGGTGTAAAGTTTTTCTGAGTCATAATATCCATCCAAATTCAAGATGAGTGCACCTGTGCACCAGTGCACTAGTGCACTAAACAATTAAAGTTCTTCAATAGTTATCTCTTCATTCGTGTAGATGCATATCCTGGCTGCTATGGTCAGTGCTTCATGGACAACTTCAGCCGGCCCCAGATCTGTGTGATCAAGAAGTGCCCTGGCAGCCGCGCTGGCGTAGGGCCCTCCTGAGCCGATGGCCAGCACTCCCCCCTCTGGCTCCAGAACGTCCCCTGTCCCGCTGATAAGGAAGAGGCCGTCACTGTCGGCCACAGCCATGAGCGCTTCCAGTCTGCGGAGAACCCGATCGGTTCTCCAGTCCTTGGCCAGTTCCACCGCGGCCCGGGACAGGTTCCCCTGATGCTGGTCCAGCTTCTTTTCAAACCGCTCGAAGAGGGTGAAGGCATCTGCCGTGGATCCTGCAAACCCGACAAGAACTTTCCCCTGGTATAATCTCCGCACCTTTTTAGCGGTATGTTTGATCACTGTGTCACCGATAGTGACCTGGCCGTCTCCGCCCATGGCCACTTTGCCATCTCGTCTGACCGCCAGCACGGTTGTCCCTCTCATGACCCTCCTCCCTTTCTCTCCGCTCTCGGATGAGATCTGTCATAGACCTCGAGTAGCCTGTCGAGGGTGACGTGGGTGTATCGCTGAGTAGTCTGGAGGCTCTCATGGCCCAGCATTTCCTGGATGGCTCGAAGGTCGGCGCCACTGTCTAAAAGGTGTGTGGCAAAAGTGTGTCTGATAACATGAGGGCTGATCCTCGTGTCCAGACCGCAATCCCTCAGCCTTCGCTCCAGCCGCTTCTGGATCCCTCTGACACCCAGCCGTCCGCCCTGACGGTTCAGGAAAATGGGTGCGCTGTTTCCCTGCGCCGGCCACCTTCCGGAAGCTTGGAAATATTTCTGAAGACGAGCCGAAGCTTTCTCACCCAGAGGGACGATCCTTGTTTTGCTCCCTTTGCCCCGGATCCGGATAAGCTGCCCCTCCTGGTCCCAATCAGTAGTATTCATGCCAGCCAGTTCACTGATCCTGATCCCCGATGAGTAAAGAAGTTCCCAAATGGCCATGTCTCTCAGGTCGATGGGACGGTCCCCGGCAGCACCATCCAATAGCGCAGTTATCTCTTCCAGGCTCAGAAATCTCGGGTTGTGCTTCGGTGCCCGCGGAGTGGGGATCGAGTCACAAGGGTTGGTCTCAAGAAAACCCTCCCTGACCAGATGCCGGCAAAAGGATTTTACAGAGGATATCTTTCTTGCCATGGTGGTGCGTGCGAACCCTTTTCGGAATAGCTGGCCGAGGAAGGATCGAACCGATTCGGGGCTGTCCAGGGAGAGCTGCCGGCTATCGAGATAATCCAGATACTCTCCCAGATCCCGTCTGTAGGCTGACAAGGTGTGAGCCGAAGAACCACGGACTTTCTCCATGTAAAGAAGATAATCCGCCAGACGCTGCCTGGCCGGTTCTGTAACTGTGACTTCACCTTCGGAACTGTCCGTCATGGGATATCACCCCACCCTCATTTGTCCACAAACAGAAATGATATTGGTTTTAATGGGTATTGTCCAGAGGCGAGAGACTTGCTGTAGAATGTGGAATGCAGAATGTAGAACGTAGAATTGTGAAAACGCATATTTATCTATTACCGGTCGGATTTCTGCTTACAGTTTAGGTTAAACTGGTCATGGGATAAATCTGTTATTGCCACCTTTGCGTGAGATTGCATCGTATGAAAGGAACGATGGTATTTTTGAGGTTTGAATCTGAATCGGTTTGATCTGGATAAATTGTGGTGTACCTGGTTTTGATCTTATTCCGTGTTCTACATTCTACATTCTACATTCTGCCTTTCAATCCATTCCTTCATATCCTGCAGAGCTCGCTCTGCAAGTTTCTGGCGCTTCACATCCTTCTTCAGCTTGAGGTCAGGTAATGGGGGAAGCAGTCCGAACTGGGCGTTTACCGGGGTAAAGGGAGATTTTTCAGTACTGGTGAGTTTTTGAAGAATGGCGCCTGTCATGGTTGTCTCAGGTAAGGGAGTCGGTTGATGGTCTCCCAGAAAGGCAGCCACGTTAAGGCCTGTTATAAGGCCGCTGGCCATCGATTCCACATAACCCTCTACGCCGGCGATCTGCCCGCAGAAGAATAGCCGAGGGTCTCTGAGGAGCCTCTGTGTCCGGTCAAGGAGGGATGGAGCGTCGATATATGTGTTTCGATGGATGGTTCCCAGCCTCTCGAAACTGGCCTTCCCGAGGCCGGGGATGGTCCTGAA
>JALHUC010000404.1 GCA_022865845.1 bacterium
CCCTTGTGGGATTCATCCCTTTACAATACCGTCGCGGTCCTGCCCGTGAGGATGACCGTTGCCACAGGGAGACCACCCTTCACCTCGGAGGATACTGAACTTTCCGGAACCATGGGAGGAAAAATGCAGGAGGCCCTGTCCATAGTCGTGCGCTATCGAGGCTATGAAGTTCTGTCACCGGATGACCTTAGCGAAAGGTTGATGAAGGAGGACGACCTTGCCGATGCCTTTGTCAGTCTGGCCGCCTCCCAGGGTCTTATGGGGCCGGATCGAACCGCCCCTCATGAGGAAGGGATGGAAGGAGCCGCTCTTATCGCTGAAAAACTGGGAGCGGACCTCCTGGTCATTGCCTACGGACGAGGAGAGTTTCACAGCGGCGGGGAGAACCTGGTCCAGGCCCTTGTCACCGGTTTCCTGTCTAAAGGCAAACAGCAGTACGATGCACCCCCCTCTTTTCTGGAGGCCAATATCCTCTTCGTAGACCCTGCAACCGGAAGCCGTATTGCACGCTTCCCGGGGTCAAGAATGGCCTACGAGAGTGAGATCATTCCATTGTCGAAGGCGTTGGACAGGGTGTTGAGGAGAGTACCGGTTAGGCAGAACGCAGAAGACAGAACGCAGGACGCAGGAGAAATGCCGAAACCGTAGAGAGAATTCCGAGTTCCGGATTCCGCATTCTGTGTTCAATGGACCAACCCAGCCCCTGGACCCTGGAATCGAAATTCACTGGATCCTAGAAATAATAAAAGGCGGCCAATGGCCGCCCTTATTCTGCGTTCTACATTCTACGTTCTGCATTCTTCTCTGATTACAGATCACCGATCACCGTTTTCAGTCCACCGATACACCCCGGGCCGGGATCCCTCAAGAGCCTGGTTCATGGCTGCTTCGGCCATCTCGATCAACCGCTCTACGGTTGCTCCATCCTCTGGATAACAGGATAAGCCAACGCATATCTCCGGCGCGGTGCCCTCACCGCCAAGGGAGGAGACTATCTCTCTCGTTACTCGATCCACTACCCGCACCCCTTCCGCGCTCCTGAGTTCGGGGAGAATAAAAGCAAGCATCATAGAGCTGTACCGGACCAGGGTATCAAAGTTTCTCAGGTGGCTCTGGAAAGTCCGGGTAACGTCCAGAAGGGCCTCGTCGATCAAGACAGGTGCCTTAGGCACCACCGACATGATCCCCATTGTCACCGTGCCTCCGCCTCGTCTGGCCCTGGAAAGTTCCTTGACCATGGTCTCGTGAAATTCGGAGAAGAGTCCCAGACCAGTCAATTTATCCGTACTCCCGGATGAATCCGGCTCTTCTTCGGAGGAGGATGAACAGCCCACCAGGTTGATCACCCCGGAAACGGCGGCAAACTTTTCAACCTCCCTGGGGGTAAAAGACCTGTTTTCCCTGCGGAGGGCTGCCGTGACCAGGCACACCTTGCCAACAGAAACTGCTTTAAACAGCAGGTAACGAACCCCCTCCTTGTTCAGGAACGGATCATCGGCAAAGGGACCTTTCACGACCAGGGCAGGCACATGGGGAAAATTGGCAGTCAGTTCGGTCAATTGGGGTGTTTTCAGCTGTTCTGGCCGTTTGTCCAGGGTGGTACGGAGCCCCGAACCACTCAGGATCCGGGCTTCTCCCTTTCCTGGATGCAGCTGCAATATAACAAAGGCATCTGCCTCAACCGTCTCCTCCAGGACATTCACCAGAGTCTCATAATGGTCCTCCATGGCCCTACCGTCTTCACGCGGAGGCAGCTCCAGGAGGCGATTGATCAGCTTGGGAAAGGATGTCCTTCGGGAAGCAGTCATGGTTCAGTACATTTGCATGGTGCCCCCTGAGGAGTCACCGTCGTAGGGTCTGAGGACCAGATCGATCCCCTCCAGGAACTGTCCTTCCTCGACCACAACGGAATGGTCAGAAGACCCCTCATACCTTGTAAAGGGCTCGTCCGGTTGGGGCATTTCATAGCATAAAACCTCCCAGCCAGCCAGTACTGTCCTCCCTTGGGGAGGTAGAGGGGGGACACAAAATCTTCTTCCCTTGGTGAACCGTTATCTGAATAGCGGAAGGTTCAGGATCCATTCGATCTCGAAGAGCTCCCCAACGGTCCCAAGACCCAGAAGAAGAACGTAAAGTATGAGAAGTCCAAGGAGAAAGTTCTCCTTGTTCTGGCCAAGCCAGGAATCTGCTGCCACGGCAGCCTTAGGCTGCCGGCCAGGAGTCTCCTTCTTTTGAGCGGGTTTCTTCGGGGCAGAAGGCAGATGAGTTGTTAAGATCTGGCTGTCATCAATAGGTGATTCCGGAGGGCGAAGGTCCTCAAATTCAGGTTCTCCATGTCCCGAGTCTTGTGCTATCTCGATATCTTCAGCTGATTCGGTCGTCAGAAGGCTCTCGTCCTCCCGGACATCCTCTGCCAGCTGTTTTCGCTTCTTTATCTCTCTTTTTCGCTTCGACATAGTCTTGTAGGAAGGTCCCTGTTATCTTTCATAAAGTAGAACGGGTTGCGTTTTTTCCGTTAGCTCTCATCCTTTGACTGAAACTGCAAACCGTAAACTGCAAACTGATAACTTTCCTTTTATTTATATCATCTGCCGGCCTTCTCTTCCAGCATCAAGAGGGCTTTGCGCCCCGCAGGGGGTTTTTCCTTGTCAACATAGGTCCTCAAGGCCGGTATGGTTGATATCTCCCCGATCTCGACGATTATGACCGCCACCTTATCCTTTAGATCAATTGATTGCAGGGGAGAAATGAGAACCTCAATGAGAGTGCCTAAAGCCGCTATCCCGATCATGTAAATGGCGTTACGAGCTTCACTTTCCAGAGCCGCAAGGCTCAATTTCCCAACCTGGAAGGGGATAGCTGTCTCGTCACCCAGTTCACCAAAATGCCTATTAGCCTCTACCGGATCGTTGCCGAACTCCAGTTTTTCGGCCCACCGTTCGAACTCATCAATATAGGGGACAAACTCGCCAGCTAGCCTGCCTCTTGGATAGGCGGCCAGGGAATCCTGGTAAGCATAGACCTTCCCGAGCTGCCTGGCTTTCAGAAAAGCACGAACTTCAGAAATACCGGTGACCAGAGTTGTCTCTTTGAAACTGCTGAGGAAATCCCGGAAGGCCTCCTCAGTCCTCTCATCCCACGCCTTTTTGAAAAGGAGTTCCTCCTCCTTTCCCCTCGCTTTGGCACCGTATCGGCTGGTTGGATATTTTTCTGGAACTGGCGGAAAGCATCAACGGTACCGGATAGCTCTGCCAGCCTGTATCTGCTCTCGTCAAGCACCTCCATGACTGCATCGCGGGTCTGACCAGATTGAACCTCTCCAGTGAAATAGCCACGGAGTAGGAGGAGGTGGAGAAAACCTCATCAACTGAGATCACCGCGATCAAGGATCCGCGGTCATCAATAACAGCGTAACTTTCATTTTCCTTGACACCATCCCTCCATCCGACACCTATTACCACGCGGGAGGTTGAGGGGTGAACCCTTTCCACGACCCAGTTCGCTGCGGCCTGGGCGGGCAGCAACCATAGCAGCAGAAAAACCATCAAGGTCGTCGAACCGGTCCGGTCCTTGCCGCCAGCTGCAGGAGGGGGTGGTTTAAACCTCGTGAAAACAAGAGGCTGAGCTACCAGTCCGATAAGCAGGCATGCAACAAAGGTCCACCTGCCCCCTATAGCCCACGTGCAGAGGAAGCTGCCGACAACCGATGTGAGGAGTAGTGCGAAAACTCGTTCAAACAGGAGGAACAGAATGCCGCCGATCAGTCCAACGAGTATATCCATGGTATTGATACGACCAAACCGGAATGCGGTATCGGACAAAGCACCCCCCGTCATAAAAACGGAAAATGTCTGGGAGAGCAGAAGCCCGGTCCCCAGTCCACTGAAAAAAACCAGCAGTCTCCGGAACTTTGAGGCGAGAAACACCCCTGTAAGAACCAACAGTGCAAGGATCAGAAGGCTAGCCGTTCCAGGATGTTCCCTGAGTCCAGGAAGCCGGACCAGGGTGCCTGACAGCGCCATCCAGCCAGCCAGACCAGCAGTAGCCCCGAGCACGGTATAAAAATATCTGTACGCAGCTAGCCCGAAAGCCAGAAAAAAAGTGCCCCCAAGGAGCACCGCTAATCTGAATGAATCCACCTGACCCTCCGACGAAGCGGTCTCGATGAGGACCAAGGATCCTGCCGTTTATACATGGGTTATCCTCTGGGTCCAGAGAGACATCTGGGTGTCATCCCGCGGGAACGCCACCGGATAGTCCCCCGAGAAGCAGGCTTCACAAAAACCGGTGGAATCCGGTGACAGGTCCGGTCTCACGGCACTTCTTACCCCTTCGAGGCTCAGGTATCCGAGAGAATCGGCTGTAATGTAGCGCCTGGTCTCCTCTACATCGTGGCTGTAAGCGATGAGTTCCTGATGGGTGGGGGTATCGATACCGTAAAAACATGGATTAACAGTGGGGGGAGAGCTTATCCTCACGTGGACCTCGGTGGCTCCGGCGGCCCGGACCATTTTCACGATCTTGCGGCTGGTGGTTCCCCGAACGATGGAATCATCAATAAGAACCACCCGTTTACCCACAATCGTTTCCTTGCAGGGGTTGAGCTTGAGCTTGACACCGAAATGGCGGATAGACTGGCTCGGTTCAATAAAGGTTCTACCGATGTAGTGGTTGCGAATAAGTCCCATTTCAAGGGGGATCCCCATCCCTTCCGCGTAGCCTATGGCGGCGGGAACACCCGAGTCAGGGACAGGGATGACCACATCGGCGGTCACCGGCGCCTCACGGGCAAGCTGGAGCCCGAGTCTTTTCCTGGCGCCATAGACGCTGATACCGTCAAGAACACTGTCGGGCCGGGCAAAATAAATATACTCAAAGATGCAGGGCGACGCTTTCATTTTGGGGAAGGGGAAAAGGGATGTGACTCCATCCTGGTCTACCATAACGATCTCGCCGGGGCTTACATCCCTCACGTACTCGGCTTCAATAAGATCAAGGGCACAGGTCTCTGAAGTAAAGACCCAGGAATCGCCCAATCGGCCAATGGCCAGGGGGCGAAACCCCCTGGGATCCCTCACCGCAATGATCCTCTTTTCCGTGAGTATAAGCAGGGAATAGGCCCCCCTTATCTGGTTGAGGGTCTCTACAAGCCTGTCCAGGATGTGCCCACCGCGGGACTTGGCCATGAGATGGACAATGACCTCAGTGTCCGAACTGGACTGGAAGATCGCACCTGATTCTTCCAGATCCTGGCGGATCTCCTGGGCGTTGACCAGGTTTCCGTTGTGGGCAACGGCAAGGCCTCCCCTGGCGTAGGTAACCGATATGGGCTGAATATTCTCGGTCTGACTCTCACCGGTAGTAGAGTAGCGGTTATGGCCGATAGCCGTCCTGCCTGGAAGTTTGTCAATAACAGCAGGTGTGAAGATATCGTTCACGAGACCCATCTGCCCATGGCGATAGATCCGGGAACCGTCCGTGGTAGCAATACCGGCGCTCTCCTGACCGCGGTGCTGGAGTGCGTGCAGTCCCAGATAGGTCATATTGGCGGCCTCCGGGTGCCCGAAGATACCAAAAACGCCACACTCGTCATGAAATTTATCCAACGGTTCGGTTGTCATCATATGCTCACTTGCTCGTAGCGCTGGACTGCAATCGGCGCTTCGTTTTTGGGGTTCAGTGCACTGGTGCACTGGTGCACCGGTGCACATGTGCACTATTAAGGCTTTCTGATAGATAACAACAGGTTTGGCTGTCAGAGAGCCTGAATAACATACTCGTATGCGTTCCGAAAAAATGCAACACCTGCACCCTCCTCTGGAAGATCTTCCCGTGTCCACCTCGGGTGGTTCACTCTGTGAAGGTAGGCTTCGGGATGAGGCATTAAACCAAAGAGGAGACCAGAGGGGGAACAAACACCCGCCACCCCTTCAACGGAACCGTTGGGGTTGTCCGGATAAGTCATTGTGGCTTTTCCCGTTGCCGCATCCATGTAGCGCACTGTCAAAAGCCGTCGGGCCTTGAGTTGATCCAGTATCTGATCGTCCCTCACCGTGAACTTTCCTTCCCCATGCCTCACTGGAAGAGGAACATGCTGAATATCCTTTGTGAAAATACAGGGAGAATCCTCATCTACCAGAAGGGTCACCCACCTGTCCTCGAACCGTCCTGAATCGTTGAAGGTAAGGGTTGCTGTGCGATCAAACCCGCCGTCCAGGCCGGGCAGAAGACCCATTTTCACCATGAGTTGAAAACCGTTGCATACGCCCAGGATCGGTTTCCCGGCGCTGATAAACCTTGAGATCTGTTCCAGGACCCTTTCTCCGTCACCGGCAACTACAGCGTACTTGAGACGGTTGGCGTGGACCATGGCCGATCCCAGGTCATCCCCGTCCAGGAAACCTCCAGTAAGGTTCAAAAACTGATAGCTGTCCAGGGTGACCTCACCAGAAAGGATCCGGGAGATATGGACGATATCAGCGTGGAAACCTCCAAGACGGCAGGCCTGGGCAGCCTCCCTCTCGCAGTTGGTCCCGTTACCGGTTATCACTATAGCCTTGGGTGTCGGTGACATGAAATACTCCGAATTCCAAATTTCAAATTTCAAATTCCAGACTTCAAAAAGATCCAAGCTTGATCTGATGATTGGTGATAAATATTGCGTCCTTCCTGATCACGGATTACCGATCACCGATTTTTTCTACGTTCTACATTCTGCATTCTGTTTCACAGACCGCTTAACGGCTCCTGCCACGCCCTTTTCATCTCATCCAGGGAAAGGGAGATCAACTCCCTTTCTCCTTCCCTGATCACCATGCGGTGAACGTCAGTACTCTGCCCGATACGGGCCCACGTGGTGTCCCCCATCAATTCCTCAAATTTCTGGGATGCGGAAGGAGTTACCTCCACAAGCAATCGCGACGCGGTCTCTGAAAAGAGGGTCACGTCTTCTCTGAAATTCCCTGCGGCCGGGATCGCATCGAGATTCACGGTTAAACCGACATCACCGGCGAAGGCCATTTCCGCCAGAGCCACGGCCAGGCCGCCGTCAGAACAGTCGTGGCAGGAGCGTACAAGCCCTTGCCGCAAAGCTTGATGATACCTGTCGTATCTTTCCTTGGCCTTTAAAAAGTTCACAACCGGAACCTGCCGGCCAATATACCCCAGATGCGCATAATATTCCGATCCACCAAGTTCATCAGCCGTTTCACCAAGAATATAGAGGTAGTTGCCTGTTTTTTTCAGGTCCATCGTAACGGCCTGTCGTACATCCTCCATGCGCCCGATAACCGAGGCCAACAAGGTAGGCGGGATGGAGATCTTGATATCACCCATGATGTAATCGTTCTTCATGCTGTCCTTGCCCGATATCAGGGGGATGCCGAAAGTCGTTACGGCATCGTACAGCCCCCGGTTCGCTCGCACCAGCTGAGCCAGTTTGTAGGTGCCGTCAGGGGTCTTTTCAGATTGTACAGGGTCGCACCAGCAGAAGTTGTCAAGGGCAGCGGCCCAGGCAGGGTTTCCGCCAACTGCGACATAATTCCTCAGGGCTTCGTCAACAGCGTTGGCAGCCATGGCATAGGTATCTATATCGCTGTACCTTGGTACGATACCGTTGGAAACGACAACCCCTTCGAAGGAATCAAGAATAGGACGGACAACAGCGGCATCCGAAGGCCCATCGTTGCAGACCCCTGTGAACGGTTTGACAACGCTCCCGCCCTGGACCTCGTGATCGTACCTGCGGACAATGGACTCCTTGGAACAGATATTCAGACGGCCGAGAAGCTCAAGAAGAGTTGCAGCCGGATCCCGGGCCACCCTGATCACCGGCTCTTCCAGCTGAGGCGGTTCCCACCTGGCATCGAGGACCATCTGGGGCAGACCCTCATGAAGAAACTCCATGGACAGACAGCTTACGACCCGCCCCTCAAAGGTAGCCTTGAAGTAACCCGAATCATCAAACTCTCCAAGATCCGTAGACTCCACCCCCATTTTTTCTGACAGCTCAATGAAGCGGGCCAGGTTCCGAGGCGGAACCGAAACGGTCATGCGCTCCTGGGCCTCCGAGATCAAGATCTCCCAGGGATCCAGGCCGGGATATTTGAGGGGTGCCAGGTCAAGGTGAAGGACAGCACCGTTTGTGTCTCTGGCTATCTCACCCACCGAGGAGGAAAGTCCGCCTGCACCGTTATCGGTGATGCTCGTATATAGCCCTTCATCTCTTGCAATGAGGAGGAAGTCGAACATCCTCTTCTGGGTGATGGGATCTCCTATCTGGACAGCAGAGACCGGCGATCCTTCATGAAGTTCCTCCGAGGAGAAAGTTGCCCCGTGGATCCCGTCTTTTCCTATGCGGCCCCCCACCATGACCACCCTGTCCCCCACACAGACCTTCTTCTCGTGGGAGGGCTTACCGGCGACCACAGCGGGCATCATAGCTGCTGTTCCGCAGTATACAAGGGGTTTGCCAAGGAACCTGCTGTCGAAAACAACTGCACCGTTAACAGTGGGGATACCGCTCTTGTTCCCGCCGTGCTCAACCCCCTCCACAACCCCTTCGTAGATCCTCCTGGGGTGGAGGATGCGGGGCGGCAATGGCTCACTGTAGAAGGGAGATGCGAAACAAAAAACATCGGTGTTAAAAAGGAGGTTCGCCCCCAATCCGGTGCCAAAAGGGTCACGGTTAACACCGACGATACCGGTGAGCGCACCGCCGTAGGGGTCAAGGGCTGAAGGAGAGTTGTGGGTCTCTACTTTGAAAACTAGGCTGTAGTCTGAATTAAATCGGATAACTCCAGCGTTATCCTTGAACACAGAAAGGCAGATGTCCTCTTCGCCCCGCTCTTTCCGGATACGCTCCGTGGCACCAACAATGTAGGTGGCAAAGAGAGAGTCCACCGTCTCAACATTGCCCTCTTCATCCTCGTACCTGATAATCGCGTTGAATATTTTGTGTTTGCAGTGTTCAGACCAGGTCTGGGCCAGCACCTCGATCTCCACATCGGTAGGTTTCGGCCCAAGCCCCATCCCCTTCCGATTTTTTTGCACATCGGGGTCCATGAAATGGGCCTGAATGATCTTCATCTCCTTGAGGGAAAGGGCAAGAAGACCTTCTCTGCTGATCTTCATAAGGTGTTCGTCACCGCCGGCAAGCTCCACCTCCTGAACACGCCCGCCACCGATGAGGCTGACCCTGGGTACCTCAGGTTCGAGACCGGTTGAGAGGTCATACTTCTCTGCCGGGATCACCTGCCATCGATGGATCAACCCGTTGGCCAGAACCTCAGAGGCAAGGCGGTGGGCATCATCTTCAGAAAGATCGCCATGTATCTGGTACTGGATGGAGGTAAATACCCCTTCGTGAGGTTCAAGAGATCTGCCGAGAAGCTGTGATACAGCCTCACCGGCGCTTCTTCCAGCGTTGTCGGTAACCCCCGGCCTGTATCCCACCTCGATGAGAAGGTCAAAAACACCACCAACCGGCCTCCCCACAGCATACTCCTGAATTATGGGGTCAGTAAAAGGCCCGGATGCGACCTTTTCAAGTTCCTGCTCTGTGAGGGCAATATCAACCGTGTAGACTGAAACAGTACGAACAGACTGAAGATTTATTCCCGCAAGTTCCAGCGCCTCCCGGACGACACGCTCTCCCCTGGGGTCTCTGACTCCATCTCTGTAACCCACCTCGATCCTGACTGCCACTCGCTCGCCTCCGTCGCCTTGATCAGGTTCCGCGTTCCAGGTTCCGGGTTCCGGGTTTTAGCTCGACACCCATGTTACTGCTTTTCCCCGAACACCCTATCGAAGATGATCCCCGTCCGTTTGAGCATGGCAGCAGGATCGAAAACGGAGTCCACAGCCGCCGGGTCCAAGACCTTCCCCACATCCGGGTCCTCCCTGACAAGATCTGAGAAAGCGCGCCCCGAATCCATGGCTTTATGTGCGTTACGCTGGACAATGGCATAAGCCTCCTCCCGCGTCATACTCGCATCCACCAGAGCCAGAAGCAGGGTTTGGGAAAAAGTAGTACCGCCGGAAAGTTCCATGTTCTGAACCATTCGCTCCTCATTCACCAAAAGAGTCTCAACCATGGAGGTGAAACGGTGAAGCATGAAATCCATTACCATTGTGGCATCGGGAAAGATAACCCGCTCCACTGAGGAGTGGCTGATATCCCGTTCGTGCCACAGGGGGATATTTTCCATAGCTGAAAGGCTGTACCCTCTTATCAGCCTGGCAAGACCTGTGAGGTTCTCTGACAGAATGGGGTTTTTCTTGTGGGGCATGGCAGAGGAACCTTTTTGTCCCTTTGTAAAAGCTTCCTGTGCCTCTCCCACTTCGGTCCTCATCAAATGACGGATCTCAACCGCGAACTTCTCGATGCCGGAAGCTGTCAGGGCCAATGCTATCATGTACTCGGCATGGCGGTCTCTCTGGATCACCTGGGTCGCCACTCTGGCAGGAACCAGATCAAGGCTCGCGCAGACGTGGGCTTCCACTTCGGGAGGGATATTGGAGTAGGTTCCCACCGCTCCTGACAGTTTCCCCACCGCCACGGCATCCCTGGCCCTGCTAACCCTCTCCAAAGACCGTCCCAACTCCTCGTACCAGATAGCCATTTTCAGCCCGAAAGTCGTCGGTTCCGCATGCATCCCGTGGGATCGACCCATCATAACTGTGTCGCGATGCTTAAGAGCCTTCTCGCGAACGGCAGTCCTGGCCTTCTCAATATCCTGGAGGATTAGATCTGCTGCCTGGACCAGCTGTACCCCGAAGGATGTGTCCAGGACGTCCGAACTGGTCATCCCCATATGAATATATCTGGATTCAGGACCTACCTTCTCGCTCACCGAGGTGAGGAAGGCAATGACGTCGTGCTTGACCTCCACCTCAATCTCATCGATCCGGTCAATATCGAAATCCGCCCGCTCCTTGATTGTTGCAAGAGCATCATCGGGGATACGCCCCAATTTGTTCCACGCTTCGCAGGCAGCGATCTCCACATCCAGCCAGATCCGGAACCTGTTCTCCGGTTCCCATATGGCTGCCATTTCGGGTCGGGTATAGCGGGGGATCATTGGGGTCTCTCCTTTTCAATTCCAGATTTCAAATTCCAGATTCCAAAGGAAATATCAAACTTCAAACATCATACTTCAAACTATACTCTACACTCTGCACTCTGCACTCTGCACTCACAACTCCGATCATGATTCTATGATCATGATCGGAGTTGGTTCAACCATACATGCCGCAGTGAGATCCACACCGTTACCCCGACATCCAACCGCCCCGACTGCCTCGTCCAGGGCAACCTTGGGACAGTTATTGACCTCGCTGAGATGGGCAAGGATAACACGCTGCAGACCCGGATGAAGAAGTTCGCTCAGGACCTGTGAGGAATCTTCGTTGGATAGATGCCCCTTCCGACTTCTGATCCTCTGCTTCAGGAACCACGGATAGGGTCCCTCCATGAGCATATTCTCATCGTAATTAGACTCCAGGACAAGCATATCACATCCTGCCAGTCGCCTCTTGATCAGCGCTGTGGCATAGCCGAGATCAGTGGCAATGCCGATCTTCACACCATCCCTGTCCAGTAAAAAACCCACCGGGTCCAGGGCGTCGTGAGGCAGGGAAAAGGGTCTTATTGTAAACCCTGCCGCGGTAAACTCTTCCCCGGCCTTCACAACTTTCACACGGGTGTTTTCAGGAAGTTCAGCGGCTTTCAAGGTATCCGCGGTACCGTACACCGTGAGGCCTAGCCTCTTGGCCAGCACCCGTACCCCGCGCAGGTGGTCACTGTGGTCATGGGTTACCAGAATGCCCGAGATACGATCCGGAGAGGCGCCGATGTGGGCAAGGCGGCGCATGAGTTCCCTGGCACTTAAGCCCGCATCGACAAGCAGCGAGCCGTCAGGTCCATCGATAAAGATTGAGTTACCCTTGCTGCCGCTGGCAAGAGCGCTGACGCCAATGTGTTTTTTCATTGGAGTTCCAGGTTCCACATTCCAGGTTCCAGATTATCCTTCGCTCCGTCGCCCAGTCGCTCAGTCGACAGTTCGAAAGGTTTCCTTCGCCCTCCGCCCTTCGCCCTATTATTTCCCGCTATGTCCAAACCCGCCTTCTCCCCTGTCCGTGGCAGGCAGTTCTTTGACAACCTTTATGGACGCCCTGACTGCAGGAACGATGA
>JALHUC010000405.1 GCA_022865845.1 bacterium
GGGGACGCCGAACTGGGTCCTGGAGTCAACATCGGCGCCGGATGCGTTACCTGCAACTATGACGGGTTTAACAAGTACAAAACGGTCATAGAGGAAGGGGTATTCGTCGGGAGCGGCACCATGATGGTGGCCCCCATAACCCTGGGCAAAGGGTCCCTTATCGCCGCGGGATCGACACTGACCCAGGATGTACCTCCGGACTCACTCGCCATCGCCCGCAGCCAGCAATCGGTCAGGGAAGGGTGGGCAGCTGCAAGGCGTGAAAAGCTCACCAACGAGGGCAAGAAGGAGAAGAACTGATGTGCGGGATTGTTGGATACATCGGACCTGGAAATGCCACCGACATTCTCCTTGAGGGACTGCGCCGACTCGAGTATCGGGGTTACGACTCCGCCGGGATCGCCGTTATCAGTGATGGAGATCTGGAGATCAGACGAAGCGTAGGCAAGATCATCAACCTGGATGGGGTTATTCGCGAAAAACCTCTCAAAGGCACCACCGGCGTGGGTCACACACGCTGGGCCACCCACGGTAAACCGAGCGAAGAGAACGCCCACCCCCACCGGGACTGCTCTGGCAGGATCGTGGTGGTTCACAACGGGATCATAGAAAACTACCGCGCACTGAGGCAGGATCTGGTAAAGAACGGGCACAAAATGGTTTCCGAAACTGACACCGAAGTCATTGTACACCTCGCGGAAACCCACTACGCTGGCGACCTGGTGGAAGCGGTCAGAAAAACCCTCCGGGAACTGAAGGGAGTCTACGCCCTTACCGTCATGCACGCGGATCACCCCAACATGCTCGTTGCGGCGCGCAGCGGACCTCCGCTGGTCATCGGTCTGGGGGAGGGAGAGATGTTCGTTGCCTCCGATATCCCGGCGGTACTGCATCACACGCGACAGTTCCTGTATCTGGAGGATGAACAGATAGCGACGGTCACCGCTGAAGCTGTACTTGTAACAGACCTGGATGGAGCCGAGATCACCATGGAGGCGGTCACTGTTCCCTGGGACCCGATCCTTGCCGAAAAGGGTGGTTACAAACACTTCATGCACAAGGAGATCCACGAGCAGCCGCAAGCCCTGGCCGACACCCTCAGAGGACGCTACTTCGAGGAAGATGGTAAGATCACCCTCGACGACATCGACTTCGAAGACCAGTTCATTGAAGAGATGGAAAGATGCATCATTGTCGCCTGCGGCACCTCCTGGCATGCCGGGCTTGTGGGTCAGTTCCTTATTGAGGAGCTTGCAGGGATTCCCACCTCGGTGGATTACGGATCGGAGTTCAGGTACCGGAACCCCATTGTCGGGAACCGGACACTGGCAGTTGCCATTTCCCAATCTGGTGAAACAGCAGACACCCTGGCCGCAGTGCGGGAGTGCCGGGAAAAAGGCGCTTCCATCCTCTCCATCTGCAACGTGGTGGGCAGCATGATAACCAGGGAATCGGACGCCGTTCTCTACACCCACGCCGGTCCTGAGATCGGGGTAGCTTCGACGAAAGCGTTCACAACTCAGCTTGTGTGCCTCATTCTCTTTGCCATCTACCTCGGGCGTCGGCGTGGTGTTCTCAGCCCTGCCAGAGCTGGCAGTATCATGGACTCCCTTTTCTCCCTTCCCCACCACGTGGAGAGCATCGTTGAAGGAGAATCGGCCATCGAGGAACTGGCCAGCCTTTTTTACCATCACTCCGACTTCCTGTACCTGGGCCGTGGCATTCACTATCCCATTGCCCTCGAGGGTGCCCTCAAACTCAAGGAGATCAGCTACATCCACGCGGAGGGCTATCCGGCCGGGGAGATGAAGCATGGACCTATCGCCCTCATCGACGAGAACATGCCGGTGCTCTTCATTGCGACCCGTGACCATGTCTATGAAAAGGTCATTTCAAACATGGAGGAGGTCAAGGCCAGGGGAGGTAAAGTCATTGCCGTGACTGACCATCACGAGGAAAGTCTCAGGGAGTGTGCAGACCATTTGATCCACATCCCGGCTACTGACCCCCTGATAACCCCGATCCTTGCGACTATTCCTCTCCAGTTGTTCGCATACCACGTTGCAGTCCTCAAGGGGACCGATGTGGACCAGCCAAGGAACCTTGCCAAGAGTGTTACAGTGGAGTAGGAGCAGTGTAGAGTGCAGGGTGTAGAGGGTAAACCCTAGATGTCATTGTATCTGCATTTGGCCTTCTCTAAAGGCCTCACTCTGCACTGAGACCCGCCGATGGCGGGATCGAAGGGGAATGGTAGAAGCATCAGGAGAATCACTCTTGGACTGGAGAGAGGTTGCCCCCGGATTATAAGATCATTGAATTTGAAGAACGGTACAGGGATGATGTAATTCATCTCTGGAGGATCTGTGATCTCACCAGACCCTGGAACGATCCCAACAAGGACATTGACAGGATCCTGTCCGACCAGACAGGGAAGCTCTTTTTAATTAGAGAGGATAATAAGGTGCTGGGGTCAGTTATGGTCGGCTATGATGGCCATAGAGGGTCCGTTTACTACCTGTCGGTTCATCCTGACTACCAGAAAAAAAACCTGGGTAGATTGCTGATGAAGCGTTCGGAGGATTACCTTCTGACACTGGGATGTCCAAAACTGAATTTAATGGTGAGGACGTCCAATATTCCGGTTATCGAGTTCTACGGCCGGTTAGGGTATGAGAAAGATGAAGTGGTAGTACTCGGCAAAAGATTGATCACAGACCAGAAACAACACTAGCATTGGTAGCAATTTCATCAGTGGAGTACTAATGGATCCAGCTAAACCAGACATCATCAAGATCAGGAAAACCATCCGGAAGCGTATCCACGACCTCATCTTCGCCGAGGACACGATCCTTATCACCCTCTCCATCGTCATCGGATTTCTGGCTGGCCTGGGAGCCTGGGCTTTTCTGGAACTCATCAATATATTCAGGCTTTCCTGGAGTCCCTGGGGAGGCTACACAGGGTTCATTCCAGGAGATATCAGCAGCATCCTGATCCCTCTCATTCCTGCCTTTGGAGGCCTGCTGCTGGGACCTTTGGGAGCCATGTTCCCTACTGAAGCCAAAGGTCACGGAGTCCCGGAGGTCATGGAATCGGTCGTCAGGCAGGGCGGAGTGCTCAAGCCGCGTACCATTTTTATCCGGGGCATCGCCTCGGCCATCACCATCGGTACGGGCGGTTCCGCGGGACGTGAGGGACCCATCGCCCAGATCGGCGCCGCTATCGGATCCTGGATCGCCCAGGTGTTCAAAATGCCATCCAACAACGTCCGCACTTTGCTCGGCTGCGGCGCCGCCGGAGGCATCGCAGCGGCCTTCAACGCCCCTATCGCCGGGGCGCTGTTTGCCCTTGAGATCGTCCTGGGGGACTGGCACATAACGACATTCACACCGGTGATCATGTCGTCGGTTATCGCGACCACCACATCAAGGTGGCTGCACGGCGGCAAGGCGATCTTCGATGTCCCCTATTATCAACTGGTCAATCCGGTAGAGATCGTCTTCTACATCATTCTGGGCCTTTTATCGGGACTGGTCGCTCTGCTGTTCATACACTCCATGGACAAGTTCGAGCACTTCTTCGAAAAAAAGGTACCTATCCATCCGTGGCTGAAGCCGGCCCTGGGCGGTCTCCTGGTAGGTTTCATCGGCCTGGGCTTCCCCCAGATCTTCAGCAACGGGTACGAGCCCATGGGCAAGGCCCTGATGGGCGAGATGGTCCTCTGGGTGATGTTCAGTCTCGTCTTCCTGAAGATCATCGCCACCTCCCTGACCCTCGGTTCCGGGGGGTCAGGAGGCGTCTTTGCGCCTGCCCTTTACATAGGGGCTATGCTGGGGGGGGCTTTCGGGACCGTCATCAACATGCTGTTCCCGCTCATGACCGCGAAGCCGGGGGCTTACGCACTTGTGGGGATGGGAGCCGTCCTGGCAGCCGCGGCCCACGCGCCCCTTACGAACATCCTTCTTCTGTTCGAACTGACGGGTGACTATCACATCATCCTGCCCATCATGGTAGCGTGCATCATGAGCACCCTTACTATAAGGGCGCTCTCGCCCCACAGCATCTTTTCCATCGGACTTCACAAAAAAGGGATCACCATCGAGGCGGGAAAAGAGGTCAATGTCCTTCAAAGCCTCAAGGTTAAAGACGCCATGACAACGAAAAACCTGGAATTTCTCCCTGAAGATATGCCTTTCGGAGAGATCCTTCGCCACATAACGTTGAGCAACCACTCCAACTTCCCCATGATCAACAAGGAAGGGCATCTGGCCGGAGTGATTTCCTTTCAGGAAATACGCAAGCACGTTTTTGATCCCGACCTGGAGCAACTGGTCATCGCCAGGGATCTGGCCATACTCGCAATGCCCACAGTCACCCCCTACGACAACCTCAAAGACGCTCTTTCCCGGATAGCCTACGGTAATATAAAGCAGCTTCCGGTGGTTGATACGAAGGATCCCAAAAAGCTTGTCGGTATCCTTACTCGCAGCGATATTATCACTGCATACAACCGGGCTATCTCCAGATATGAAGACAACGGGTAAGGTCTTTTTCCCCTTAGAAGACCTCAACCGGAACCAGCAGGAAGCCGTCACCAGATCGGAAGGCCCCCTGCTGGTCCTGGCAGGCGCCGGAAGCGGCAAGACCCGGGTCATCACCTACCGGATCGCCTACCTTCTCCAGGAACGGAAGGTACCGCCCTACGCCATCCTGGCCGTCACCTTTACCAACAAGGCGGCAGCGGCGATGAGAGAGCGGGTCATCGGCCTCACCGGCAAGGAGGGGCGCGCCGTGTGGATATCAACCTTCCACTCAGCGTGTGTGAGGATCCTGCGCCAGCACATCGAAAAACTGGGGATCAGCCGCCACTTTTCCATCTTCGACGACAACGATTCCACCAGGGTCATCAAGGATGTTCTGGCCGAGATGAATATCGACGCCAGGGTCCTGCCTCCACGCCGGGTTTCCTACCTCATCGGCCGTGCCAAGAACGCCCTCGTCGAACCGGACCATATGGCCGAGCAGGGGGAGGTGAACCGGGATCACCTTATGGACAAGATCGTGCAGGCCTACAGGATGTACGAAGAACGCCTGCGCAACTCCCAGGCTCTGGACTTTGATGATCTTCTCTATTTTACGTGGAGGCTCTTCGAGGAAAAACCGGAGGTCCTTCAATCTTACGAGAACCTTCTCCACTACATCCTTGTTGACGAATACCAGGACACCAACCACGCCCAGTATCAGATCATCCGCCAGCTGTCCGCCAAGCGCAGAAACCTATGCGTCGTGGGTGACGACGACCAGAGCATCTATCGCTGGCGTGGCGCGGACATCACCAATATCCTGGACTTTGAAAAGGACTTCCCGGAGGCCCAGGTGGTCACCCTCGGTGAAAACTACAGATCCACAGGTAACATCCTGAGTGCCGCATCTGGCCTCATCTCCAAAAACACCGGGCGCAAGGAAAAACAGCTTCTCGCCATCCGGCCCGATGGGCAGAAGGTAAGCGCATACGCCGGTATGGACGAACGTGAGGAGGGTGATTTCATCGCCGCCTCCATTCTCGAACTCATCCGGCATGAGAACTTCACCTTCAAGGATTTTTCCGTCTTTTACAGGATCAACGCCCAGTCCAGAGCAATAGAAGACACCTTCCTCAGGATGAACATACCCTACACCATCGTGGGAGGCGTTCGTTTCTACGATCGTAAGGAGATCAGAGACCTTATCTCCTACCTTCGGCTGATCCTGAACCCGGCAGACTGGGGAAGCTTCGAGCGTATTGTCAACGCCCCCACCAGAGGGATCGGAAAGACTTCCCTGGAAAAGATCAGAAAGGCCGGGTCCGGCAGCCTTTCCCCCGAAGAGGCGATACAGGCCGCCCTTAAGAGTGGAACTGTGAAGGGGAAAGCGGCCCGAGGTGCGGGGGATCTTCTTGAAGCCCTCGTGATGCTGAGAAATAAGCTTTCCATCAAAATACCACTGGACGAGTTCATCGTGGCTGTTCTGGACGAAACCGGATACCTGCGGGCACTTCAGGCTCAAGCCACTGACGAAGCCCGCAACCGGGTAGAGAACCTCCATGAGTTTCTCGTGGTAGTTGACGACTTTATGTCCAGTAACCTTACAGATCAGAAGAATCCCGTTGAGCTACTGGCTTCTTTCCTGGATCAGATATCTCTTGTCGCCGATCTCGACAGCCTTAAAGATGAGGGGTCCTCGGTGACCCTGATGACTCTGCATACGGCCAAAGGGCTGGAGTTTCCCGTTGTGTTCATGGCTGGAATGGAGGAGGACCTCCTGCCTCACTACCGCGCCCAGGGGGAACCGGCTGAGATGGAAGAGGAAAGGCGCCTTTGCTACGTTGGTATGACCCGGGCCAAGGAGCGTCTATTCCTTACCATGGCACGCAGGAGGAGACTCTTCGGGCAGTACGACAACACATCTCCTTCCCGATTCTTTACCGAGCTTCCCCCTGAAAATGTCGAGCTTCACAGCGACACAACCCATTCTATCCCTGGCATTGCTGACGCCTTCAGTTCCATCCCGGCTCCTCCCGGCCAGAAAGTGGCCATTGGAGACTTCACCTACGTCCCGGAACCGGTGGAGGGTGAAGACGGCCTGAGGCCGGGAATGCAGGTACGCCATCCCATGTTCGGAACGGGTCAGGTCATGATAGTGGAAGGGTCCGGAGGCGACGCGAGGATAACGGTATATTTCCCGAGAGGGGGAAAGAAAAAGCTCATTGCGAAGTACGCTAACTTAGAGCTGATTATGGATTGAGGATTCAGGATTCAGGATTATAAGCTTTCATTTATAGTAAGGCCCACTCTTACCAGCATGTTCAATTCTCAATTCTCAATGCGGAATCCTCAATTTACCCATTCCTTGAAATAAGGAACATGACTCTTTATACAGAGGATGTTTGGCCCCACCCGACTTGAGCCGGGAACCATTTTCACTCAAGTCACAAGGAGTTGTTTTTAAAAAAATTCAGAACCATCAATCTGCTGCTCCTTATCACCTTCGTGCTGTCCATATCTGTCGGTGTCTACGCTCAGGAAGAGGAGCGCCCAGACTTCTCCCTTATTGAGTACAAGAGCGGGAAACAGCAATCCTTCCAGGACA
>JALHUC010000406.1 GCA_022865845.1 bacterium
AGGTGAACTTTGACCGTGTTGCGGTTGGCCCCGGTCATTTTCACCGCTTCGGAAATGGTCAGGCGCCCCCGGTCACGGGCAATGCCCAACAGCTGCTCCGACAGGGCCGGAAGGACCTCGAGAACCTTTTCCTGCTCAATTTTTCCAGTCAACACCTTCACCTGCCTGTCGAGAGTCCGAAGGAAGAAAAGCACCCACTCCCCGAGGTCCTCCTGACTGGTTCTGATCCCCCTCTGAGCGGACCGGAGGGCGCGGTAATAACCGTCCTTACTGTCCTCGACGATCCGCTCCATGGAGGCGTAAGGGACGTAACGGTAGCCGCAGCGCAGGAGAAGCAGAGTAGTCAGTATCCTGGACAGGCGGCCGTTCCCATCCTTGAATGGGTGGATGGCCAGGAAATGCACTATGAAGGCGGCGATCACCAGCAGAGGGTGCAGCATACCCTTTTCGAGTTCCGAAGCGATCCCCGGCACCAGCTCCTCCATGAGCAGGGGTGTTTCGAAGGGGCTGGCTGTCTCGAACACGATACCCAGGCTGCCGCCCTCGGGATCGAAGGCCTCGACATGGTTGGGTTGTTTCTTGTATTCGCCCCGGTGCGGCTCGTCGGCAGAACTGAATTTGAGCAGGATGCCGTGGAGCTGCTTGATATGGTTCTCGTCCATGGGGATCCGGTCCCAGGACCCAAAGACCGTGTTCATGGCCTCAGCGTACCCGGCAACCTCCTCTTCATCCCTGGTGCGGAACGATCCCGGTTCCAGGCCTGCGAGAAGGGCCTCCACCTGGGCATCGCTCAGCCGAGCCCCCTCAATGCGGGTGGACGAACCCACCGACTCAATGGTTGCCACCTTCCGGAGCCGGGAGATTGTGTCCGGCGCCAGGCGGCCCATGGCTTCCCATCGGCCCTTGAATTCATCGATGCCCGCGATGAGGTTCAGGATCTCCCGGGTGATCTTGATGGAAGCAGGATCGAACATTGGTTTACACCTCACCCACAAGTATACCCATATACACCCACAATGCAACCCAATTGACACCCAAATATTCACCCATATTTACCCAAGATGCAAAAACCGGGGAAGTGACCCCCGGCTTTTATATGTGGGAGGGAAAGAGAATAAGAACGAAAAAAGAATAATGTGCACCGGTGCACTTGTGCACTAGTGCACTGAACCTCCCTATCTCCTGGCCAGGATCAAAGATGAAAGCTCCGTCAAAGGTGTGACTCTTGTAATGGTGAATCCCATATCGGCGACTTTCTTCTTCACGGATGGAAGAGTTAGAATCGATCCGTTGGGGTTGAACACGGTCTGGTTTAGCCGGAATAAGGAGCTGAACCTGGACTTTGGATTTTCAGGGTCATAATAGTAACCCCGGATTATCAGGAGCCCCTTATCGCGAAGGCTTGCCCTCGCGTTCTTCAGAACTTTTTCAGCGAAGGAGTCCTCATAAACCACATCGGACAACAGGACCGCATCCATATTTTCCCCGAGCGGGTCTATTGCAATATCAGTCTCGAGCAGTTCTATCCTGTCTTCTTCTTCACGCCCTGCGATCATTTCCCTCGCGGCAACAAGGGTTTCTGGTTTATCTATCACTACCGATCTTAAGTGAGGGAACTTCCGGCACAAATAGACCGAATACAATCCCGATCCGCCTCCGGCATCAACCATTTTTCTGCAATCACCAAGCTCCACTGCATCAGCCAAAGCCTCGGCC
>JALHUC010000407.1 GCA_022865845.1 bacterium
CAACTTCCGAATACTTCCTCCCCCTATCGAGGGGGGAGGACTGAGGTGGGGGTGATTGGGGTTTACCCATGTGAAGCGATGCCGCCTGCAATATTAACCCGGTGTCAGAGCACTATGGTTTTCCTTCCATACCACCCCTAAAACCTTTAAAATATATATAATTTCTGGAAGGTTTATACGTTTGGAGGTCTGAGGGCTTCAAGAGTGCGTTAGACGCAAGGCCAGAGTCCCGAGGAACACCGGAGGCGTATATGCCGACATACGCTGAGGATTTCCGAGGGGCGATAACGCCGCAGATGACGTGCTATTGATGCCCGCATTAATCCTATGGATGTAATTACGACCCACTTAAATGCCGACTTCGACGCGTTAGCCTCCATGATCGCGGCGAAAAAGCTCTATCCGGAGGCCCACTTAGTCTTCCCCGGCTCCCAGGAACGCAACCTCCGTGAGTTTTTCTTAAAGTCCTCCCTGATCTCCTTTCCTTTCGAGCGCATAAGAGACATCGACCTTACCGCTATCAAACGGCTCATCCTGGTTGACATCAATATCAAGGGCCGGCTCGGGCCCTTCGACGAGGTAGCTGATCGCAAGAGTGTGGAGCTTCACATCTACGACCACCATCCCAGAACAGAGCAGGATTACCGGGGTACCATCGATATCGTGGAGCCTGTGGGTGCTACGACCACCATTCTTGTGGAGCTTTTGAGGAAAAAGAGAAAGAAGATCACCCCCGAGGAAGCTACGATCATGGCCCTGGGCATATATGAGGATACAGGTTCTCTTACTTTCGCCTCAACTACGGCCAGGGATTTCGATGCTGTTTCCTACCTGCTTAAAAGGGGAGCGCATCTGGAGATCATCCCCACCTTTATATCCAGAGATATGGACACCCGACAGGTTCAGCTTCTCCACGACCTTCTCACATCCCTGAAAATAAACAACATCCACGGTATCCCTGTTGCCACGGCCTCGGCCTCAACGGATGAATACGTGGGTGAACTGGCCCTCCTGGTTCACAAGATGATGGACATGGAAAACCTCAACGCCCTCATTGTCATGGTGAGGATGGAGGAGCGGATCATCCTTGTTGCCCGAAGCCGTCTTCCGGAACTGGATGTGTCGAGGATCGCGGAGGAGTTCGGAGGGGGCGGTCACCAAACCGCCGCGTCTGCATCCATTCGGGAATTAACCCTTATACAGGTCCAGGAAAGGCTCATGACCCTTTTAAACCAGATGGTGGGGGAAAGGGTCAACGCCGGAAGTATCATGTCTTCGCCTGTTATGGAAATACTCGAATCAGACCCTATCGAGGCGGCGGCCGAGATGATGACCCGGTTTAACATCAACTCCATTCCGGTAATGAGCGAGGCGCACAGGCTTACGGGGATAATTACCAGGGGTGTTGTGGAAAGAGCCATTCAACACGGTCTGGCTCACTCACCCTTGAAGGAGTACATGCTCACCGGATTCTCTACCGTTTCGAGAACATCAAGCCTTGAAAAGGTCCGTGAGTACATCATCGAGAAAAGGCAAAGGATGCTTCCGGTTATTGAGGGCAATACTGTCCTCGGTGTTATCACGCGAACGGACCTCCTCGAGGCCATGCACGATGATTCCCGGAGAACCCAGTCTTTCGAAGAAACCTCAGAAGAAGGTGACACACCGGAGGGCAGGGTCCGGAACCTCAGTGAGCTAGTGAGGGAGATACTGGACGCCAGAACCACACGTATCCTGAAAATGGCTGGAAAGGTTGCCGATGAGTCTGGAGACAAGGCCTATTTTGTAGGTGGTCTCGTCAGGGATCTCATTTTAAGGCAAAAGAACCTGGATGTGGACCTCGTGGTGGAGGGCGACGCCATCGAGTTCGCGAGGAAGCTGTCTCGGCGCCTGAAAGCTCGGATCAGGGTGCACCGGAAATTTCAAACGGCGGTTATCATCCTCCCTGACGGGTTCAAGCTGGACGTGGCTTCGGCCAGGGCCGAATATTACTCATCACCGGGGGAATACCCTATGGTTGAGCGTGGCTCCATAAAGCTTGACCTGTACAGACGGGATTTCACCGTTAACGCTCTTGCCGTTAAACTCAACCCGGAGTCTTTCGGGCAGGTGGTGGATCACTTTAACGGTTTGAAGGATCTGAAGGAGAGAACCATAAGGATTCTCCATAACCTCAGTTTCGTCGACGACCCGACACGCATCATCAGGGCTGTCCGGTTCGAACAAAAATTTGAATTCAGGATCGGGAAACATACCGAGTACCTCATGAAAGGGGCCATCAAAAAAGGTTACCTGAGGCAGGCCCAGGGACCCCGTGTCCTCAACGAGATCATGATCATCCTGAGGGGAGATAACCCTATCCGGGCTTTCGACAGGATGGAAGAACTTGGGATACTGACTTCACTGCACCCCACTCTGGCCTTCACAAGCAAGATAAGGAGCATATTCCAGCAGGTTGAGAAGATAAACTCGTGGTTCGGTCTCCTTTTCCTGGATGAGGAACCGGACGTGGGGCAGATCTATTTTAATGCCCTCATGATGATGAAGGCCGTCGAGGAGAGGGAACAGATCCTCGAACTTTTCCACCTCAACGAACATCAGAAAATGACATACCGGGAAAAATGGGAAAAGGTCTCCTCCACGATGAAGGAGTTGGCGCGAACCGACGATAAAAAACCCAGTTGGATCGCAGGACTTCTGGGCGGGGTGGAGGTGGAGGATCTACTGACCATTATGTCCCTTACAAAAAGGGAGGACACCGTTAAGGCTATTTCCGTTTTTCTGTCCCGGTTAAGGTTCATCAAAAGAGAGGTTGGGGGCAAGGAACTAAGGGAGATGGGATACTCCTCAGGGCCGGTATACCGAGACATTATGCAGGCGCTTCAGGATGCGAGGGTGGACGGTGTCGTCAATTCGCTGTCGGAGGAGAGGGAGTGGGTAATCGCTAATTTTCCTTTGGAAAATTAGCGAGTGGAAAGTGGATAAGTGCACTTGTGCACGAGTGCACCGGTGCACTGATTGAGCCGGGAATTAATATGTCGGCTCAATCATTTGACACCCCCCTTACCCCATGCTAGGAATGTTCACTGCCGCGCCCCGGCAGTACTTTCAGGATGTAGAATCGAGAATCCAGTAGTAAACAATAAACTTTAATTCTACGTTCTGCATTCCACATTCAACATTCTTTCGTTTAAGGAAACCTTGTGAACAGTCAAATTATTCTCAAATTGATCATTCAGCTACCCCCGCTCATGCTTGCCATATCTGTCCACGAGATGGCCCACGGGTACATGGCCTTTCGTAAGGGTGATTACACAGCCAAGCTGCTGGGAAGGGTCACCCTTAACCCCATCAAGCACATCGATCCTGTAGGGACTGTTCTGGTCCCGCTTATGCTGGCATTTTCCGGAACGGGGATCCTTTTCGGTTGGGCCAAACCTGTCCCTGTCAACAGCTTCAACTTCAAATCGCCGCGAAAAGATAACGCCATTGTTTCTCTTGCAGGGCCGGCCAGCAACTTTGCGATGGCTGCGATCCTTGCCCTTGTTTACCGAATTCTGCTCTGGGTTCCGGGATACGCCTATATTGTATCCTCTCCCATTTTCAAACCGTTGGCTGTCATGATCGTTTTCGGGATCCACATCTCGGTTGTGCTGGGAGTGCTCAACCTCATCCCGGTACATCCCCTGGACGGCAGCCACATCGTTGAAGGGATCCTTCCGGCTCATCAGGCACAGGTTTATTCTCGTCACGACCGATATGGTTTTATCATCCTTATTGCCCTGATGTTTACGGGGCTCCTTTGGCGCATCATCGATCCTTTCTATTCCTTGATAATCGGTTTAATAGGCAGGGTTTTCGCCATTCCAATATAGGAGCTGATCAGTAAACACCTGACAGACTCCTGTTATTTGACAAGCTATCGCAGCGTTTCGGGAAACTCCGGTACACTGCCAGGGAGGCAGCATGAAGCGTGTTCTATCCGGTATGAGGCCTACAGGGCCTCTTCACATCGGACATTACCTCGGGGCCCTGGGCAACTGGGTCCGGCTCCAGGAAGAGTACGAATGCTTTTATTTTGTTGCTGACTGGCACGCCCTGTCCACCATGTATGATGAGCCCGGGACACTGGCTGAGTACACTGAAGAGATCGTCAAGGACTGGCTGAGCGTGGGGCTCGACCCTGAACGGTGCACCCTTTTCCTCCAGTCCGCAATTTTGGAACACGCTGAACTTCTGGTTCTGCTTTCCATGATCACCCCGTTGTCATGGCTGGAAAGAGTACCCTCCTACAAGGAGGTCAGGCAGCAGATGTCCCACAAGGACCTTGCCACCTACGGGTTCCTGGGCTACCCACTCCTTCAGACGGCTGATATCATTATTTATCGGGCCAACTATGTACCGGTGGGCATGGACCAACTGCCCCACCTGGAACTTGCCAGGGAGATCGTGCGACGTTTCAATTTCATGTATACCGGGGATGAGGAGGGCGGTGTCTTCCCTGAGCCGCTTGAGCTTCTCACCGAAGCTCCCAAAGTGCCCGGAACGGATGGGCGCAAGATGAGCAAGAGTTACGATAACGCCATCTATTTGAAAGACAGTTCCGATACGGTCTGGGAAAAATTGAGGCCCATGGTGACTGATCCGGCGAGGGTCAGAAGGACCGACCCGGGAGACCCGGACAAGTGCCCTGTATTCGAACTCCACGGGTTTTTCACTCCTGATGAAGGCAAGGCTGAGGTCGCCGAGGGCTGCAGGACCGCCGGTATAGGCTGTATCGACTGTAAAAAGGTCCTCTTTGAAGCGCTGGAAAAGGTCCTTGAACCTCTGAGGGAAAAGCGGGATGAACTTGACAGCAAACCGAACCTTGTGCGGCAAATCCTGGGTGACGGCAACAACAGGGCCAGGGAAGAAGCCAGGCGCACCATGTCCGATGTCAGAAACTCGGTTAAGCTTTACACCAGTTGAGCGAACCGTCTATGAGCGAGGAAGAAAAACCCATAAACGATGAGGACAGCCAACTTTCCGGGTACAGGATAGAGCTGGAGTCGTTCCAGGGACCACTGGATCTTCTGCTTCACCTGATAAGGAAGAACGAGCTGGACATCTACGATATCCCCATCGCCGAGATAACCAGCCAGTATCTTGGCTACCTGGATATCATGAGGGACCTCGACCTCGAGGTTGCAAGTGAATTTCTGGTAATGGCCGCTACCCTCATGTACATCAAATCCAGGACGCTCCTCCCGGTGGATGAGGAGGAGGAGGATGAGGGTGAAGGTGAGGATCCAAGGGAAGAGCTGATAAGGCGGCTTATCGAGTACAAGAAATACAAGAAGGCAGCTGAGGATCTGGCCGGGATGCCGGCACTGCACCGCGACATATTCATTCGGCCCGAGGCCGATACGAGCAGCCAGACCGATGATGTCTACACCGAGGCGACCATCTTTCAGCTTATGGATGCCTTTCAGCGCGTTTTATCCGAAGCCGATAAAAGAATTCCGGTTGAGATTACACGTGAATCCTTTACCCTTGAGGAGGGCATTACTCTAATCGAATCCCGACTTACAGATCAACCCAGCATAAGCTTCGGGGGACTGTTTTCAGGACTGGACAGCAGGAGGAAGATCGTCACCGTTTTTCTCAGTGTCCTGGAGCTTATCAGACGCAACCGCCTTATCGCTGTACAGGCCGATCACGGGGACCCCATAAGCCTGGTGCTCAACGGGGAGCCAATCAGGGAAAATAATCCCCACGAGGAGCCCGAAAGAGAGAATTCAGATGACCGCTGACTTCAGGAGAGCCGCCGTTGAGGCGCTGCTCTTTGCTTCCTCAAAACCGCTTTCCATAGAAAACCTTTCTGAAGCGTCCGGGATCGAAAAAGCCGGACTTAATGAAATACTGGCCGCACTTGGGGAGGAATACTCCTCTGACTC
>JALHUC010000408.1 GCA_022865845.1 bacterium
CACAGTCTCGAGCTGGACCCTCGCCACCTCGAAGATGTTTCGGGTAACACCCCCTTAAGATGCTACCATTGCAAAAAATTCATTTTTTCCCACCTCCGGGAACATGCAGACAAAAGCGGTATACCGTGGCTCCTCGACGGTACCAACGCTGATGACGATGAAGGCTACAGGCCTGGTATACAAGCTCTCGAAGAGCTGGGTGTAAGGAGCCCTCTGAAAGAAGCGGGACTTACAAAGGAGATAATTCGGACCTTGAGCAGGTCGGATGGCCTTGAAACGTGGGATAAACCTTCCGCCCCCTGTCTCGCAACCCGCTTTCCCTACGATCAACCTATTACCGACAGGGACGTTGAAAAGGTCAGGGAAGGGGAATCTGTCCTGCGGGGAGAGGGTCTGGTGGATCTCAGGCTTCGCGTGCACGGCGATATAGCCAGGATCGAAGTCCCGGACCGGATGATCGGGCATATGACGGAAAATGGGCGGCGTCAAAGACTTGTTGCGGCCTTGAAGGCTCTGGGTTATCGTTACGTGACCGTTGACCTGGAGGGGCTGCGATCGGGTAGTATGGACGAATGATTTAAGGTGTCCCCCTCATTGGGATCAAAAAAATTGCATTGATAACCTAAGGAGAACTGACCATGAGAAAGATGCTTCGTTATCCTGCCGTTCGTTTGATCTGCTGGTATCTTGCCTTCACACTTTCGGGACTCTTTATTTTGCCCGCCGCTGCCCAGGCTGCCTTTATCTCCCCGTCGGATGGAACCCTGGCTGCTATGGATGTTGATACCCTGGCGACCGTGAGGGAAGCTCTGGAAAAGGGGCTCCTTACGGAAAGACTCACCGCACTGGGACTTTCGGCCGACGAGATAACAGCACGGCTGGACGCGCTCACACCCGATGAGAGGCAGGCTGTCCTGGATGATACCGACAAGATCCAGGCAGGCGGAAACGGAATCGTTACACTCCTGCTCGTTGTTCTTCTTGTTATCCTCATTCTTAAGCTCATGGACAAGGAAATCATCATAAAGTGAGATCGAGCAGGTGGATCTGGTGTACTGCCGTATTCGCCTGGGTGCCGCTTTTTTTATCCTGTACCGTCCGGTTGACGGAACCGAACCTCTTCCCTGAGGCGGTACGGATATATGATGTAGGCCCCTATCTGCAGGATCCCGAACAGTGCGGCCCTTTTGCCCTCGCTGCTCTCCTTGAAAATATCGGGGTAGAGGCCGATCCTGACCAGCTCGTTCAGAAGCTGTATAGCCCGGGAGCCGGGGGGACCCTGACTATGGATCTTTTTCTTGAGGCAAGGCGAAGAGGTCTCGAAACGGAACAGCTGGAGGGATCTGAAGGAATACTGGTAAAGGAGCTCCAGGATCACGGTCCGGCTATCGTGCTGTTTAAATATCCCGGTCTCGGTGGATCTGCCGGGCATTTCATCCTTGTTACAGGATACTCTTCCGACCCAGGCGGATTTTTTCTTCTTTGGGGAGATGGAAAACTATCATGGATGAAGCTGGACCGGTTCGATCAACTCTGGTCCGAGTCGGGGTTCTGGATGCTCATTGTCCACAGGGAAGGATGATCAGGGAAAGATGATCTTGACCTCATTCAGGCTTCTCATGTGTGCCCTTCTGGCGGTAACGGTTGTCTCGTGCGCCGGGGTGTCTGTCCGTGACTCCGTTGTTATGCCCTATGAGGACAGGATCCAGCTTGCCTCTATCTACATTCAGGGAGGACAACAGGATCAGGCCATCCCCCTCCTGGAGGACGCGATTACTCGGGAGGAAGGACGGCCCGAGGCCTGGGCCATGCTGGGTGAACTTTTCTGGTTGAAGGGTGACCTGAAGGAATCGTCGATTCATTTCGAGAAGGCTCTGGAAACAGGAGGTGAGGATCCCATGATCCTCAATAACCTGGCCTGGATCGAATCCGAGAAGGATAATCCTGACAGAGCGCTGGCTCTTGTGGACAGGGCCATCGCTATGGATCCTGTCCCTTTGTACCCTTACCTTGAGACAAGGGCCAGGATCCTTATGAAGCTCCAGCGCTATGACGAGGCCGCCGCGGACGCCCGCGCCGGCCTTTCCCTCACGCCGGAATATGACGCGCAAATGAAAGAGCAGTTGGGGGAGCTGATAAAGGAGATAGAAAGGCTTAAGGATGGATCGAAAGATGATACATATTGAGAACGCAGAACACAGAACGCAGAAGAAGGTCAAATGCTGACTAACCACAGCGTGGCCGGATGGAGGCCCTGTGTTTAGTTAGCTTATAGGTTGTTTTGAAATTTGAAACCTGAAATTTGGAATTGATCTTCCTTTAGATTCAGGATGCTGATTTTTATATGGAAACCGAACTTAAAACCTACATTGAAGGCCTGACATCGGTGGGTCCGGACCGATTCGTGGGATCGAAGGGGCACCGGTCGGCTTTTGGTTTGATAAAAGGGCTTCTCGAGTCCTGGGGTCTCCATGTCCATGTCCAGCCTTTTACGGTCAATATGACCGTACCTGTGAAGTGGTCGCTTCAGGTCGATTTCGGCAAGGGATATGAGAAGGTAAAGTGCCTGCCCGGAATCGGATCTCCATCCGTAAAAAGTCTCGTGGCCGACATTCTGCCTGTGGGTCATGCCAGGGAGGAGGATTACGCTTCTCTGGACGGTACCGAGGGTCGGACCCACCTGGCCCAACTCTGGAAGAACCACGAAACGGTGAAGATCTCCGAAGCTGCCATGCGCGGGGCGTCTTCACTCATCTGGTATAACGACTACATTGATGAACTATATTCAGGTGCATGTGATTACTCCCTGTCTCCCATCCCGGGGGTGTCGATCCGCAAGTCTGACGCCCAGAGGGTACTGGAGGCTGGAGGGGGAAGGACACGCCTTTCCATCCGTTCACGGAACCGGAACATTCGCTGCCGTAACATCGAAGCCGGTCGGGAAATATCGGACAGTCATTACATACTTCTCGCCTCCCATTACGACAGCAGGCCCCATACGCCGGGTGCCAGCGACGATGCTTCGGGTGTCGCGTCCATGCTGGCGTACATTCAAAACGGTTATGATGCGGATGCCGGGCTTCCGGTTCGGTATCTCTTTGCCGATTGCGAGGAGGAAGGGTGTATCGGGGCCGAGGCTTATGCGGATCAGCTCTACCGGACTAATCAGCTGCGGGAGGTGGCGGCTATGGTTAATCTGGACGCGGTGGGGTGGCCCAACCTCTGCCTCATCGCGAGGGATAGAGGTGCGGTGATGGACGAGGACCTGACTCGTCTGGCTGCCGGAGTCCTGGACGAGATGGGCCACAAAGTCGAAAAGGTCCGTTCCAAAAGCGGAAAAAGTAACCACACCCCCTTTGCTTCCAGAGGCGTTCGAACGGTGTGGTATTCCGATTATCCGAACTACATTCGACATTCGGCCATGGACAACGCGTTCAATATAGATTATCCAACCATGGCCCTGGTTACCGAGTCCCTGCGTCGGCTTTTTGGCCGAGTAGAGTAGGTTGAATATTGATGGACATACAAAAAATCCACCAGCCGGAATATGCGTGAAGCATGCAGCCTGGGGCGCGGGTAACGCCTGCTGTGTGACCGCCCTTTGGGAAACTCGAATAAACTTTTTACGAGGTTATCAATTTTGAGTGGTTTTTTTACCCCCCATCTTCATAGGTTCATGCTCAGGGTACTTTTCGGGGCCGGTGCTTTCCTGTGGGTCGTGTTGGGGAAACCTTCTCCCGATCCCAACAATCTCCACTTTCTGATTCTTGGCTTCCTGCTCTACTCTATTGCCATTTTCGTGTGGGAGCAGAATTGGCAGAGCCTTCCCAGGGAGAACCCGGTCTTCGTGGTCGGGGATATACTTTTTGTGGGCTTTCTCATTGCTCTTTCTGGAGGTGCCCAGAGCGAGATGCATCTCCTCCTGTACTTTATGGTGGCCCTGAGGGCGCCTTATCACTCCTGGACACAAACTTTCATGATCGCCGGCGTTGCGACCCTGGTAGACATCGCTGCTGTTGGGCAGACTTTCAGGGAAACGCATTGGTTCGATTTTGTGGTCCGTATCCTCCTTCTCTGGTTCCTTGCAATCACACTCAGGGTCATCGGACTTCGTTCCGTTACCGAAAAGCAGCGTTCCGAGAGACTGTCGCGTGAACTGTCCTCCACCCACGATGAGGTCAGAAGGTATACGGCGGCCCTGGAAAAAGCCAATGCCGAGAAGGAGATGCGTCTGGCTGAGATCAACCTCCTCCACCGCTTCGTCATGGAGGTCCGCGGAATTGATGAATACGATCCTGTGTATGAAAAGGTTTTCGACAGCGTCCACTCTGTTTGCGAACCGGCATGGCTTTTCCTTCTGCACAGGCGCTCCCCTGACCGGTCGGAGCTAATAACCAGAACCTTCGGAGATCCACCGAAACATGTTACCGATTGGGTCCTGGAGCAGGGAATTGATCCCGGCTGTGAAAGTGACGGGGCCAGGACCTCAAAGCGGTTCGGACAACAAGGCGATGTAGAGTCCAGACATTTCGTCCGGTGTCACGAGAATCAATCCTCGGTTACCCTGGTACTGGCCTTTCCGGTAAAGGAGGCTGTTCTTCTGGAGGAGCAGGTGGAGATCCTCTCGGCACTCATGGATTCGGTTGAGATGGAACTGGAGCTCCTTCGGTTGCGCCGGGATCTTGGCAGGAGCAACCTGGGTCTGTCTGAGAGTAACCGGCACCTGACCCGGCTTCACGAACTCCAGCATGAACTAAGTAAAACATTCCTCGCAAGTGGGGATATCTCCGGGGTCATACAGGGCGCTCACGAGATCATGGCCAAGGATATGTTCGAACTTGATCGGCTGAACCTGTTCCTCCCGGATGAAGAGCGGGGAATGCTCCAGTGTTTTACCTCTGTGGGTATTGAGGATTATCCACAGGAGGATATCCAGGTTCCCATAGACGAGAGGGGTGGAGCCATATCCATGGCTTTCAGGGAGGGCAGAACTATATTCTTCGACGGCAGGGGATCGGTTCCCAAGGAACTTCGATTGGCTTCCCCCTACAGCAAGATTCCGGCTATCCGTTCCAAGATCTTCGTTGTGGTGCCGCTTATCAACCATCTGGGACAGGTGATCGGTGTCATCGGTGCGGACAGGAAGCACACTCATCGTCCAATATCTCACGAGACAGTGACCATGCTGGAGTTCTTTGCCCGGCATGTTGCCATGGTTCTATCCATCAGTGGATCCATCAAAGGCGGGGACGCTTGACAGA
>JALHUC010000409.1 GCA_022865845.1 bacterium
GATATACGGGCATCGGCGGCAGGATCATCGGCATCGACCGGTTCGGCTCCTCCGCCCCCGGCGGCCTGAACATGGAGAAGTTCGGATTCACGGCGGAGAATATTGCCAGAACGGTTGAGGAAATGCTGGAAGGCTGAATGTAGAATGCAGAAAATAGAACGCAGAAGGGAACCATCGACCGGGCGATCCTCCGATCACAACCTTGGCGTGACTCAGGGCAGGCTGGGCGACTTGACGAAAGAGCAAAGGACGAGTTTGTCATCGCGCCTG
Organism: bacterium; assembly: GCA_022865845.1. Taxonomy (GTDB): domain Bacteria; phylum BMS3Abin14; class BMS3Abin14; order BMS3Abin14; family BMS3Abin14; genus JALHUC01. The sequence goes on from JALHUC010000409.1 coordinate 271, forward strand.
CCCACCGTAGCTTTCCTGTCCGCCATAGCTTCAGCGACGGAGGAAGCGATCCCGGTTTCTATAATAGCGAAAAGTGCTGTTTCTCGCAGGGGCGCAGAGTTCGCAGAGGAAGGCTTCAACCTGGGGGAAAGAACGGTTCCTATAAAGGCGATGTTTTTCACCACAGCTTGCCACGGCGTAGTCCTGATCTTATCGAAAGACGAAGACGGGTCATCGCGAGCTGTTGACCATGCGAAGTGATCTCAGGATTTAATGCTGTAACGCAGATTAAGTCGCCCCCCTCACCAAAGCTATTGAGACATTCAGTTTGTGATGAAAGCCTGCTTTCATCTCCACTTGAATGGCTCAATCAGCTGATTTCAGAGAAATCCTTCTCCCTGTGGGAGAAGTTGGGTGAGGGGAACATGCCTGAATTAGCCTTTCTCTGCGTTCTCTGCGCCTCTAGTGAGTCATCACACCAGTGTCTTGATGGGGGTGACGAACGAGCGAGAGAAGATCTATTTTGAGATCTGAGATTGATACCCTCCCCTATTCCCTATTCCCTATTCCTCCTTCACCGCTCTTTTAATATTTCCCCTGGAACCTCAGGAACATGCCCCTCACAGAGTAATCGTTGTCCGAGAACTCGTTGTCCGAGAAGTCCGTGAAGTTGTAGCCCACCCCGATCCTGAAGTTATTCCCAATCCCGTACATGAGTTCCGCAAGCCAGCCGGTCTGCTGGTCATGCGCCACGTCCACCGTCCTCAGGCGGTACTCGACACCCAGGTCCCAGGCAGACACAAAGTTGTAGTTGAGCCTGTGGATGGCAAGAGTCGTGCTGGTCTTGACAGGTGAGCGGTCACCGACCTTCTCCTCAGTGGTCTTCAGCGCCTCCTTCTCCACCCACTCGAGGCGGGGTGTTATATCGAAGGACCACTCGATGGAGGCAACCTGGGTGAAGGTGTCCTGGGACTCCATGTCATCGAGGGTGTCGGGGGCCTGGTCGCTGAGCTCAGTGTATTTGGACAGAAGGTTGAGCCGATCGCTCGCCACCGGCCGATAGGCCAGACCGATGCTCTTCTCCTCGAACCTGGCCTCCACCTCGTCCAGGTCAAGATCACGGGTGATGCTGTAGTTGTATCTGCCCAGCAGCGAATAGTCGGGGGAAAGCATGATCTTGAACTGGTTGGCGGTGAGGTACTGAACCCGCTCGAAAGTGCCCTTTTCCCTCCTCACTTCTCCTCGAACCTTTGCTTCCAGGCCCTGCGGATTATGGTAGGAAAGCCCGGTGGAGAAGCTGTTTCGGTTTGACTTCTCAGTGCCGGAGCTGGTCTCACTGGACTCGCCGGAAAGGATGGCGCTTAAGCCCGGCGCCAGATCCCAGTCTTTCCGAGCCCCCACCAGGGAGACCTGGCGGTTCGCGCCTTCGTCCGTGCTTTCCCACTGGTTCTCCGTATAGACCTTCGTAGTGGCGTCCATGGCTGTCTCCGCTCCCAGAACGGTGGCGCTGGTGTGCCCCGCGTTGTCATCGGTGAGACGTTCGGTGGCGTAAAGCCGGGAATCACCCACATTGAGGTTCGCCTCACCCTGAAGTGAGTTACCGTTTGTCCCCTGGGTACCTGAAGCCCCGAGAGAGAGGGCCGGAGTGACCTGGTACTGGATGCCAGCGGAAGTCTGGTCGTTATCGGGTCCGCTAAGGGAAGCCTGATGTTCCAGATAAGCAGCCGTCTTCGCGGTAGGGGTCACATCAAGGCGAGCCGCGGCAAGACTTGTGCGCTCCAGTATGCTGCCTGTATTGTCCTCAGATTCCCCGGTTCCGTATTCCAGGGTGAGACCCATCCGGTCCCGCCTGTGAGCCCACTGGAGAATCCCGGACCTGTTCTCGTCCTCCGCGCCGGGGGCGAGGGATGCGGGGTCCAGATTCTCCCGCTCATCGTATCGACCTCTCAGTGTGTCCCTGGGAGACAGGACCAGGGCGAAGTCGGTGCCGGTCTTCTGGATACCTTCCTCGGTATGGTTGGCGCCGGACGCAAATCCAGGCTCCAGGCGCTTGATATAAGCACCCACTTTAAGCCTCTGCGGCGCCCCGAACAGCTCGCCCACATCCAGCTCCGCCGCCACCTTGTACGCATCCCCTTCGCTTGCCGCAGAGGGCGTTACCTCGGTGTAGGTCAGGCCGCCGTCGTCGCTTACGAACACCGGGGAGTCAGAACCTGCGCTCTGGGCGATCTCCGCCGACACCCAGGAGTTTTTGCTCAGGCGAACCTTTGCGTCCACTCCGGAAAGATCGTACCCGCCAGATTCCAGTTCATCGGCGATGTAAGTTCCCCCGATGGACAGGTTGTCACCCAGCTGCTTGCGCACGCGGCCGCCGACGCTGGTACGTTCGAGGCTGTCGGCCAGGACCTCGTAGTCCACCTGGACCGAAACGGGGTCACCCGACAAAAGGGCATCGTCAATGAGGGTATCGTCTGCAACGACACTCGATAGTGGCCGGTTGAACAGGATACGACCTTCTTCATACTTCACCTGGTAATCGATATTGCGGCGCTGGGGGATCTCCGCGAGCAGAAGGCCGGTGTTCTTGTCCCTGATGACCAGAGCCACCTGTTCGCTTCCCTCAGTGACCTCGCGCCTGCTGAGGTAGTACAGAGACCCCCCTGTGGCACGAACCTCGTCGCGCACGTGAGTGTAACGAGCCTGGGCCCCGAAGAGGATAACGGTGGTGTCAGGTTCACCGTACTTCGATCGGGCGAGGGAGCGGTAGATGAAGTTTCCACCGTACAAGGTCCTCTGGTAAGCAGCCAGTTCCGTGTCGGAAAGGTTAAGGGCATAGTTCCCGATGAGCAGATGGAGTTCCTGGCTATCAACAGCAAGGTAGAACTTGCCCTGACTCTGGGCATCATAGGTGAGGTCGCTGGCATCCCCGTAAACAGGGTAGAATTTGTCCGGATCCAGGTTGGTGAAGAACCTGTCCCTGTCCCCTTCATCCAGGTCAGTGAACAGGTCACCGAATTCACCGGTTCCGCTGTCGAAAGCTGAGGTGATAAGGTACTTTCCGCTCACAGTGCCCTTCAGGTAAAATGCCGCGCGCCCTTCCTGGTAGAACTCCTTGTCCTTCTCCATCCCGGCACCCTCAAGGTGCCCCTTACCCTGAAGCTGCCCTATCTTGCCATCGGCGAAGGCCAGGAAGAACATCTGGTCCTCCGAGAGGTTCACGGTCCTTTCGATCACCCCGATATTACCTCCCTTGTCCACAGCCTTGATCTGGACAAGGTTCTCACCCTTCACAAGCCGCAGATCGCCGGTAAACCTGCCATCCCCATCAACCGTAACGTTTTCTCCGCCCACCAGGACCCTGTTTCCGGGATCGGTGAACCCGGAGACCTTCATGCGCGGGTTGTAATAAGGAACCCCTTCGGGGGGAAGCTGGACGGACAGGTTGGGAATCGGATCTCTCATAATAACGAGCTCCCCGTTACTCTCCCTGTCGCTGACCTTTATGTGGAGGTTGGCAACCCGGGTGAACCCTTCGGGGTTTTTCACCAGAAGATCGAAGGCGTTTACCTCGCCCATGCGTAGCTTAAGATCGGCGGTGAAGAGCCCCTGATCGTCCACGGTGAGCGTCCTCTTGTCCAGCCAAACGGCATTTTCCTTATCGGTCCTCCCCCTCAGGCGGTAGGTTACAGCTATTTCGCCCTGACTCCACTGGCCTCCCTCAGCGGGAAGTCCAACCTGGTAACCCTCACCAGATTGGCCGTAGTTCAGCCGGAGCTCCTCTCTGGGATCAAGGATCGTAAGGCTGGGAACGGGGACACTTCCTGCCAAAGTAAGGCCGTTTTCACCTGCGAGGTAAAGATCCAGCCCTTCACCGTCTACCTCACTGACACGGGTCTCGAACCTGCCATCCCCATCCACCTCCACCGGGGTTCCGTTCACCAGGACCTCCGGGTCGGCCCGGTACTGATCCAGAACCTGTGACATGCTGACCTCAAGGAACTGACCCTTCACCTCCACGCGCCGGTTCATGTCCCGGCCTTCCGGGAACTCGTTGCTGGCGACAGGCCTGGATTCACCGAACCACTTGACTGTAAAGCGCCGGGGGGACAACCCCTCCACATCGACCAGGTAATCGAAGGCAGCTCGTGCACGCTCCTCCGAAAGCCTGAAGTTTATCTCCTCAGTGCCGGAGGAATCGGTATGCCCTTCGATGGCCACCACATCGTTGGGGTACTTACGGAGGGTCTCGGCCACCTCGGAGAGTAGCTCCATCGTCTGAGGGCGCAGGGTAGACGATCCGAGCTCAAAGCCCATACCGCTGATATTGAGGGTGACGAAGTTTTTCTGACTGATGCCGAAAGTACGGCGGGGGCTTGTAGAGTAACTCCCGTCGCTGTACCACACCTCCAACCAGTATCGGTACATTCTCCCACCACCAATGAACGTCCCTTCGTCGGTGAGCCCATCCCATGCGATCCTATCGGGCAGGGAGCGTTCCCCACTCAGTATCTTCACCGTCTCCCTGTCAGCGTTCTCGATCGTCAGGCTCCACTCATTCACCGCGCTGCCAGGATCTGCCTTCGTCTGGAACTGAACAGGCCCATCAAGGCTGCCACCAGTGACATTGACACTATCATCGAGGTGCCGCACTCCAAGCACAACATCGCTTTGGGGAAGGCTGGCGTTCACCCCATTAACCATAACCTGGAGCACTCCTGTGCTGCCCGTGACCTCCACAGGCTCCATGCGATCCTGGCTATTTAAGGTAAGTCCACTATCGCCGGGCCTGCCGATGGTTTCCACCGTAAGATCCTGGGCTACCTGGAAGTTGACCTTTACCAGAAGACCGGGAGTTACGGAGACGATACGGGACTCTTCACCCCTGACCCTGGTACCCCCTGGAAGGCTCCGGCGGTTGATCTTAACCAGCCGGTGACCAGGCCTGATACCCGGGATATGGTATCGGCCGAATTCGTCGGTGAGGATCCAGGTGCCATCGTCCAGCACCACCATGGCATCTGCGATCCCCTTCTCGCCCCGATCCTGAACCTCATTCCCGTGGGGGTCCTCGAACACCTAACCTATGATGGTGCCCAGGTCGAACAGGGGATCCATGTCCACCCTCACAAGGGCTTCACCAAGGTTGGAGATGAGGAACAGGGGATCGACGTCCCATGCCGCCGCCGTGTTGGTATAGTCGCCCGGACTCGCCCCGGATCCGATAACCAACTGGTAACTCAGGTTCATGTATCCCGGCTCTCCGGGGTCCGCTATACCGTTTCCGTTGCTGTCAGCCAGTGCAGGCACTGTCCCGACATCGAAAGTCATGGGCCTGTTGCCCGCTGGATCCGCGAGGGCTGTACCGTCTAACCTGGCGCTTCCGCCAACATATTTGAAGTTGGGCGGTATCAGGTCATCGATCCTCACCTGTCCGACATCACTGGTCGTCAGGTTCCTGATCTCCAGGTAATAGGTGACAACGCCGCCCACCACCTCGCTTCTCTTGTTCGCCGATTTCATGAGATCCAGGACAACGCCCTGGGTAAAGAGGACCTGAGGCTGGTCGTTGAGCACCACGGCGTCCGTGGTATCGGTAGCGGTGATGATGGAGATCCCCACCGTACCCGAGCGGATCGTGCCCACTGTCGTGCCTGTTCCATCAGTAATGGCCGGAGGCTGGGAGATGATATCGGCGACACCTCGATCAGAGGCCAGCGTCACCGTCTTTCCGGCAACAGGGTTGTTGCTCGCGTCCCTGAGAACCACCGTTATTGTGCTGATGGATGTTCCGTTAGCCGGCATATTGGCCGGAGACACCGTAACGCTGGAATTACCCGGATCCACAACACTGCCAACGAGGTTAAGGAACACCGTAGCGCTGCTGGTGTCCAGGACACTGGCGCTCGCCGAACCGCTGGCTGTGTTCTCAAGGGCGTGTGCAGTTCCCGCAAACCAGCTACCCGGGAGCAGTAA
>JALHUC010000410.1 GCA_022865845.1 bacterium
CGCCCTTTTCCAGATGGGAAAAAGATCAGCTGCCCCGGTGGTCGTTGCCCTGGCGCCCGCATCCCCGGCACCCGTTGCCCCGGCGCCCGCTACCCAGGCTGCCGCGCAGCCCGCCCCTTCCAGCGACCAGGCAGGTCTCGAGCACCTGGTGCAATACGTTGAGGAAAACCCCTGGAACGTGACCTCACACATCATACTCGGCGAATATTACCTTGATGCCGGCAACACCAGCGTGGCACTTGCTCACTTCCTGAGTGCGGATGAAATCAAACCCGGTAACGGACGGGTGCTGAGCAACCTGGGCAAAACCTATCGGAAGTTGGGGAATACGGATCAGGCCATCGAAAAGTTCAAGGCCGCCGCAGATGTCGAGCCCGAATCCCTGGAGCATCTGTACCAGTTAGGACTGGTCTACGGCTTCGACAAGGGTAACCTGCCGCAGGCCCTCGCACTGTTCGAGGAGGTCCTCTCCCAGCAGCCGAGTGAAGAACTTCGGGCAACCGTTGACGAGGAACTGAGAAAACTGGGACTTTCAGACGGGTGATAGTGTTCTGAAATTCCGTTTTCCACATACCTACCCTTCATAGAATAGTGGCTCATTCTGGAAATGAGTACCTGCAAGTGAAAGCAGTTTTCTCACAGCCAATAACGTCAAATCCAAATGTCAAATTTCAGATTCCAAATGATTGAAGCTTTAACGCTGAGGGCCGCCCTTCGACCAGGCTCAGGGCAGGCAGGAACGCCGTTTCCCAGGCGTTATCGTCCTTCGACGCACTTATCACGCCGTTGGCATGACTCAGGATCATGAGCTTGTCGAATGACAGGGGGCCGCGGTTCAAACCTTAATTCTGATTCAGATTTAACTGCGAAACACTGCGGGGCGTGCGGCCTACCAGCGGGCCGCCTCTGCGTAACTCTGCGTTATAGCTTCTATCGGTTTACAGGAACTGTTCTTCTCCACTGGATTCCGGCTCATCACTCTCTTTTAGCGTATCTAAGTATCTACGTGTCTATGTATCTATGTGTTTTGAGTAATCAATTGTTGAGGTTTCAGATTCAGAGTTTTACATTTGCACACTTAGACCACCTCGACACTTCTTAACGTAGATACGTAGTTACCTGGGCACGTAGATACCTGTTTTCCCCGCACCCACGATCCGGCCCGAACCGGGTTATCCCTACCCACCCCAACCTCGGCAGCTGTGGAATAATGTTACAGCCCTCTGGTGCCTTCGCCTCTAACTACAGCAATATTACTTATTGTTTTCAACAGTTTACATTGACAAATGACAGGCGGACCAGTGCTGGCACGGGTTATGCTCTCATCCGGGTGCAGGGCAACGAGGCCCCGAAGAAATAAACGACACAATGACAGATACGGAGGAAAGAAAAATGAAGCCTAAAATAGTATTGGTAGCAGTGCTCAGTCTGGCGATGGTAACCGCGGGTTACGGCCTGGTACAGGCCCACGGCGGCCAGTCCCGAGGCGGTTCAGGTGGCGGCTGGTTCGGCATGGGATCAGGTCACATGGGCGGCTCTGGTTGGGACCACATGGGCTCAGGCGGCCACATGATGGGTTCCGGTTGGGACCACATGGGCCGCGGTTATGAGCGTGGATCTGATAATCCCGGATATAGGCGTGACGATGGTCGGCGGAGTGACCGTCACGTGACGAGTGAGGAAGCCCATGATATCGCCGAGAGCAACCTGGGAGGAAACCCTTACATCAAGGTTGGCAAGCTTACAGAGAACAGCGAAGGTTTCGAGGTCGAGATAGTGACCAGAAAGGGCGGGGAGCTTGTCAACCGCCTGCTGGTCGAAAAGGAAACCGGGCGGGTCTTTCCCATCGACGAATAAGGGACGGCCCTGGTCCCTCCATAATTAAGAGGGGCCAGGGCGACCCGGCAAGGGAGCGATAAAAGACGAACCTGACTGAAAGGTGACAAGCGATGGCAACAGATTACGCGTACGGACACTGGTCCCTGGTCATAGCAAGCATCCTGCTGGTGTTTTTTTTCGTCGCCAAATATTTGCCAGTAAGGACGAGGCTGGAAAAGCGCAGCGGGGGAATGCTGGCAACCTTCATCATCGCGCTTTTCACCGAGATGTACGGATTCCCCCTGACGATATACTTCCTCTCAAACCGGTTCGGCATCGAGATCCCTTTTACTCATAAATACGGACATCTTCTCGCTTACCTTTTGACCTACATCGGCCTGGATATTCTCTACGGGTGGGCCCTGGTGATGATCATCAGCAACGTACTGATCGTCATCGGGATCATCTGGATAACCAGGGGCTGGGAACAGGTCTACAGTTCAGGCGGCGAGCCTGTTACAAGCGGCATCTACGCCAGGATGCGGCACCCCCAGTACAGCGGTATCATCATGGCCGCCGCGGGTTTCCTGATCCAGTGGCCTACTCTGCTCACCCTCATTCTCTTCCCCTTCGTCGTCACGATGTACTACCGGCTGGCCATGAGGGAGGAAAGGGACGTCGAGGAAAAGTTTAAAGACGAGTACCAGGATTACCGCAGGCGCGTCCCTGCATTTGTCCCCAGGGTGTTCCCAGCACAACGCTCGCGACCGGAATACGAAGCGTTATGATGAACAGCCAAGCGCGCCCCGGGGTTGAAACTTTAAACTACACTTGACATTTAGATTATAATGATTAACTAATATATAATCGTTTCAACAACATCTCTAAAGGAGTGGTAAAATGAATATTGACAGGATCGTACTGGCTTTCGCGGGAATCATGATCACCATCAGCCTTGTCCTCGGCTCCATGGTTCACCCTTACTGGCTGTTCATGGCGGCTTTCGTGGGGCTGAACATGCTCCAGGCGGCGTTCACAAGGTTCTGTCCCCTCGCCATTGTGCTGAAAAAACTGGGCTCCGAACCGGGCTGCGCCTTTAAATAGAAGTACGCCCGGGAATCCCTCCTGACCGCCTGCAACGGCGACGGGACCGGGAACCGGGTCAAGGGCCTGCTGCTGCCGGGGGACGGGCCCCGGCGGCAGGGTCCGGTAAGAGTCCCGGTTTCAGACGAACCTGTTGTACAGGGCTCCCAGGGCGAAGAGCAGAACGAAGCTGATGACTGCCGCCTCGATCATCCCGCTGACGATCCCGAGGGGACTGAGGGAGAAGAACATGTGCCACTGCGCCATCATCTCTACCGCCCCCCCATATATCCCGAAGTTGCCCAGGATCCCCAGAAGCAGCATCACGGCCGCCGCAACAATAGCGCCGGACACGCCAAGGGCTACAGGGTTTAACCTTGATTTCATGATCTTTTCCTCCTCACTCTTTTTCTTCCACAATGCATTGCGGATTACGTAAACTGTCCGCATGAAACCCACCCTGACCAGGAAGATGCGGACGTGGTACGGCCTTACTCTGACCCTGCGTTTTTACGGCACCCACTGGGCCGCAGTGGGTCCCTTGCCGCCCCATCCTCAGTTGGTCAACATGCTCCTTCGCATCGGATTATCGAAGGAGGATTCCGTCCACCTTCAGATCCTCCACGAGCTGGGCCACCTCCAGTCATTTCCAATCATGGTACTTTTTGGTGCACTGTTTTTTAAACTTTCTACTCCCCTCTGGTCGACTCTCCTCGCTCTCTTTCTGTTGTGGGAGGTCCTTTCGGAAGCATACGTCATCCTCCGGGAGGGCAGGAACTATTTTCGAATCTATGGTATCGGCAGGGGCATCGACAGATATTAACTCTCATGATCAACCTTACCGCGTTTTCAGCATCCGCGCATTTACCGCCACGACGACGGTGCTCAATGACATGAGAAGAGCCCCCATGGCCGGACTGAGCACTATCCCCCTGCCGGCAAGCACACCCGCCGCCAGGGGGATAGCTATGACGTTATATCCGGTCGCCCAGGCCAGGTTCTGCACCATCTTGCGGTAGGTGACCTTGGCCAAATTGAAAATGGCCACCACATCCCTGGGGTCGTTGCGGACAAGGACAACGTCGGCCGTTTCCACAGCGACGTCGGTACCCGCACCGATGGCAATTCCCAGGTCGGCCGTCGCGAGGGCAGGCGCGTCGTTGACGCCGTCCCCGGTCATGGCGATTTTCCAACCATCGTCCATGAGCTTCCTGATCGTGGCCGCCTTCTGGTCAGGCAGGACTTCGGCAAAATAGTCGTCAAGCCCAAGAGTCTCCGAGACAGCCGCAGCCACCTTGCTGTGATCCCCTGTGAGCATCACGCACCGGATCCCCATGGCATGGAGCCGCTTCACTGCCTCCACGGATTCGGGTCTTATAACGTCGCCCAGGGCAATGGCGCCCAGGATGGTATCCGCTTCCAGCACGAATACCACCGTCCTGCCTTCAGAATAGTGCGGAGCGAGCGGTTCCTCGTCAAAGTGCAGGCCCTTTTCCTCCAGGTAACCCGGGCTTGCTACCATGATCTTTCGCCCTTCCACTACGGCCTGGGCACCCTTCCCCTTGACAGAGAGGAAATCAGCGGCTGGAGGGATGACGATTTCGCGGGCAGAAGCCTCAGCGACGATCCCCTGAGCGATGGGATGCTCAGACAGGCTTTCCACTGACGCCGCCAGGCGCAAGACATCTTCCTCTGTGATATTATCAGCAATGATCCCCTGTACCCCGAAAAGGCCTTCCGTGAGTGTCCCTGTTTTGTCAAAAACCACGGTGTCGATAAGCCGGGATCGCTCGAAGGCCGCCCGGTTGCGCAGGAGCAGACCGCTGGTCGCGGCAAGGGACGTGGACACAGCCACGACAAGGGGCACAGCAAGACCCAGAGCGTGAGGACAGGTGATGACCATGACAGTCACCATGCGCTCCATGGCGTAGGCAAGGTCTCTGCCGAGCAGGAGCCAGCTCACAAATGTCGCGGTACCGGCCGTCAGGGCGATAATGGTAAGCCAGAATGCGGCCCGGTTAGCCAGGTCCTGACTGCGCGACTTCGTTCCCTGGGCCTCCCGCACCATCGTCACCACCTGGGCCAGGAAGGTCTCCTCGCCCACTTTTTTGACGACCACAGTAATGGAGCCTTCGTTGTTGATGGCCCCGCCCACCACCGCATCGCCCGTTTTTTTGGAAACCGGCACCGATTCACCCGTGAGCATGGATTCGTTGACCGTGGTGGCCCCTTCAACGACAGCCCCGTCTGTTGGGATCTTCTCACCCGGTTTGACCATGAACCGGTCCCCCTTGACCAGGGAATCCACCGGGACATCCTTGAAGGAACCGTCATCTGTGACGAGGTGGGCCTCCGAGGGCAGGAGCCGCACCAGTTCCTCCAGCGCCCGGGAGGCACCCATAACCGACCGCATCTCGATCCAGTGACCGATCAGCATGATATCGATGAGGGTGACCAGCTCCCAGAAAAACACCTTCCCGGGAAGACCAAAAACCACGACACTGCTATAGAAGTAAGCTGCCGTGATAGCCACCGCGATGAGAGTCATCATCCCCGGTTGGCGGGCCCTGATCTCGGTGAAAAGGCCCTTCAGGAACGGCCAGCCGCCGTAAAAGTAAACCACGGATGCGAGCAGGAACAGGATGATGGAATCACCGGGGAAAGCGATCCGCCCCTCCAACCCGAGGAATGACAGGATCATGGGGGAAAGAATCAGCACAGGAATCGTCAGGGCAATACAGACCTTGAACCGTAGTTTGAAATCCGCCACCATATTCTCGTGGTGTGAGCGGTGTCCCTTGTGTCCGCCGTGGGCTGAATGTGCTCGCATATTATCTTTATCCATGTTTTTACTCCTCGCTCAATCCGGCGCTTTCCTGAGATCCAGAAGGTACTGTCTTACCGCCATTGCTGCTTTCGCGCCCTCTCCCGAAGCAATGATAATCCTCTTTCCGAAGGCGTCGGTGACGTCCCCGGCCGCGAAGAGCCCGGGACACGAAGTTGAGCAGTCCGGGCCAATGACGATCTCCCCTTTTTCGTTGAATTCGACAACATCCGAAACCAGATGGGAGTTAGGTTCCAGGCCGATGGCAATGAATACGCCCCTGACCGACTGGTTTAACGTCTCCTCCCCGGCCGTCTTTCTGATAGTCAACCCGGACAAAGCATTCTCGCCCCTGAAATCAATCACCCTGTAGCCTTCGTACATTTTAAGGTTCTCGAAATGGCTTATACGAGCCACTAGCGACGGATCAGCGCTCAGGCGGTCGGAGATGAGATGAATGTTTTTAACTACGGTTCGCATTTTTTCAACGATCTGTACGGCTGAATTACCCCCCCCGATAACGGCCACATCTTCCCCTGTCACAAAGGAGAGATCCTGGATGTTGCCGTAAAATAGTCCCTTTCTCTGAAACTCCTCCTCACCGGGGACATCCAGTTTCCTCCTTGTCATGCCGGTTGAAATGATCAGGGATCTGGCAAAATAGGTTTTAAGCTCTGATGTGGTAACGTTGAAACCACCCTGGACAGCTTCGATCTTATCCGCTTCGCTTATAAGGTGGTCAATGTAATGTGAGTAGATCAACTGATGTTGAAACTTTTCAGTCAATTCGGGTCCTGTAATGAAATCGTACCCCATGTAGTTCTCCACTTTCGTGCTGTCTATTGCCTGTCCGCCGAGATCTTTGGTCAGCAGGAAGGCATCAATCTTAAGCATGTCCGCATAGACGGCCGCCGTGAGCCCGGCTGGTCCGCCGCCGATAATAATGAGATCGTAAGAGGTGCGGGGAAGCTCGCACACCGTCTCCGTCAGGAATCTCTCCCGGCAGCCTTCAGAGCAGAAATAATAGATCTTGCTGTCACATTCTGCTGCAAGAGCGGTTCTTTCGTCGACATCCATATTACATATGGGATCTTTTTTCACATCCTCCTCCTGACATTCCCGTTCGGTTAGCAATTTCCTTTATATCCAGGCATGCCCTTCTACAATGTTTTGGTGGGACGTTCGCATCTGCATAATATCCGTGCACTCGTCCCCATATCAAGTGCAGACATCTATCGGTGATCTTCAGGAAGACAGGGACCGCTGATCTTTTCCAATGTCTCATAAAAAAGAGCACGCTGGATGTCCAGCGTGCTCTTGAAAACAATTGATAGAACAAATATCAATTGTTACTTCGAAACGGCTATAAAAACGGTCGTTCCCCCCCTGCTTATGAGAAACAGTGTTGATTTACTGTCTTTATCCTTCTCCAGAACTCTGTTTAGAGTTTCGAAGTCGGTTACTTTGGTTCGGTTAACTTCGAGGATGACATCTCCACGCCTGATCCCGGCCTGGGCGGCCATCCCGCTCTGATCCACGTCCGAGACAACGACACCGGCAGTACTTGTCAGCCCCAGCTGCTCTGCGATCTCCGGAGTGATATTCTGGACCGAAAGGCCCAGTCCTTCCTGAACCTCCCCGGAGGATTCCTTGGCGACGGTTGTCTCTTTCTTCAGTTCATCCAGAGTGACCTCAACGGCCATCTCCTTGCCACTCCGCAGGAAAACGACTTCAACTTTCTGACCCACGGGTAAAAAGGCTACCATTGCTGGCAGTTCGCGCTGGCTGCTGACCTCCTCGCCATTGAAACGGACGATGACATCACCCCTTAAAAGGCCCGCTTTACTTGCGGGACTGCCTTTAAACACATCTCCGACGAGAGCTCCCTTTCGTGTCTCAAGTTCCAGGCTTTCCTGGAGCTCCGGTGTGATCTGCTGGATCATCACTCCAAGCCAGGCCCGTGTGACGCTGCCTGACTCCTTTAACTGAGCAACGATACTCTTGGCAAGATTTTCAGGTATGGCAAACCCGACACCCTGGCTACCACCACTTCTGGTGAATATGACTGAGTTTATTCCTATCACGTTGCCGCCCATGTCCAAAAGCGGCCCTCCACTGTTGCCCGGATTGATCGCGGTATCTGTCTGGATAAAGTCGTCGTAGGGCCCCGTGCCCAGTGCCCGACCTTTGGCGCTTACGATCCCGGCAGTCACAGTGTGTCCCAGCCCGAAGGGGTTGCCGATGGCGAGTACCCAGTCCCCGACCCTGGTTCTGTCGGAATCCCCGAGCTGGATCACTGGGAGGCCGTTTTTGGGCTCGATCTTGATGAGGGCAAGGTCGGTCTTCGGGTCCTTCCCGATAATTTTCGCCGGGTACTCGTCACCCTCCTTCAAAGTTACGACAATCTCGTCGGCACCGTCAACAACGTGGTTGTTCGTGAGGATATATCCCTCTTTATTAATAATAAACCCTGAACCCAGGCTGTTATTTTTCTGAGGCCGCTGAGGCCCAGGGGCAAAACGCCTGAGAAACTCGTCACTGAAGGGGCTGTTCGGGCCGGGACCACGCTCTGGGCCCTTGACCACGGTGGTGGTGCTGATGTTCACCACGGCTGGTGAAAGCTCCTGGGCGAGGTCCGCGAAAGAACCTGGACGATCGGAATTGCTATCTGAATCACCCTCAGTCCATAAGGACTGGTCCTTGGCCTGGGTGACGGGAGTCAGCGAAAACTGGGAAGCAATGATCATTCCGATTATGAGAAAACTTCCAGCGACCAGGGCAATCGAAATTCCTCGAAAAGATTTGGCCATGATACTTTTCCTCCTGATCTCCCCTCCTTCTTGTGGTTTATGTTTGATTAATGAAGGCTCTCTTATCCGTTCTGTAAACGCTGAGTCTTTTCTATCTCATATCCTATATCTTGCGCTTGTACCTGCGCATCAGCAGTGAGTTGGAAACCACCGATACGGAACTGAACGCCATGGCCGCTCCCGCGATGACAGGGCTGAGAAGGAACCCGGTGAAGGGGTACAGAACACCGGCAGCGATGGGGATGCCCAAGCTGTTGTAGATAAAGGCCCAAAACAGGTTCTGCTTTATCTTGCGCATGGTGAAGCTTGAAAGATCCATGGCCATGACCACGTCCCTGATGTCATCCTTTATAAGGACGATGTCTCCGGATTCGATGGCCACATCCGTTCCGCTGCCGATGGCGATCCCGATGTCCGCCTGGGTCAGGGCCGGGGCATCGTTGATGCCGTCACCCACCATGGCCACCTTGAGGCCGGTTTCCTGAAGCTTTTTAACCTCCGCTGATTTGTCCTGGGGAAGGACCTCGCTGAGCACCCTTTTTATACCCACCTGGGCGGCGATGGCTTGGGCTGTCCGGCTGTTGTCACCGGTGATCATGATCACTTCCTTGCCCATCTCCTGCAGCGCTTTGACCGCAGCAGCGGAGTGTTCTTTCAGTGTGTCGGCCACAGCCAGGATGCCGGCGATCTCACCGTCAAGTCCGACGATCATGGCCGTTTTGCCCTGGTCTTCGAGCCCTGTCATCGCCTCGTCCGCGTCCTTAAGGTCCAGACCTGCCTCGGTAAAGTATGCCCGGTTTCCGATGACAACCTTTCGGCCGCTCACTGTGCCCTCGACGCCTTTCCCGGTGATGGAGGTAAAGTCCTCTGGCGGCATAAGCTCCAGATCCCTGGCCAGGGCGCCGTTAACAATGGCTTCTCCCAGAGGATGTTCCGAGTTCTTCTCCACGGAGGCGGCCAACTGAAGCAGGTCGCTCGAATCACGATCACCGAATGTAACTACATCGGTCAATTCGGGTTCGCCTTTGGTGAGGGTCCCGGTCTTGTCAAACACGACCGTGTCAATCTTGTGGGCCATCTGAAGAGCCTCGGCGCTCTTGATCAGGACCCCGTTTTTCGCACCCAGCCCGGTTCCTACCATGACGGCAGTGGGCGTTGCCAGCCCCAGGGCGCATGGGCAGGCGATGATGAGGACGGCGATGAAAACGGTAAGGGCAAAGATAAAGCTCTGTCCCACCAGCATCCA
>JALHUC010000411.1 GCA_022865845.1 bacterium
CGCTCCGACTGCCGTGACTTTGCTCCAGCCCGGAATGTCGATCCCGGCTATGCCGACACCTTTCACCGGGCTGTTCGGGAGGGCGTCATCGTGATAGCGTGCCTTCTCGAAGTCCAGCCTGATGGGATATATTTCAAGCGTACTCTTCCGTTTGGGAAAAGAGCAGTATAATATTGAGGATTCCGGATTCTGCATTAATATTTTGACCCTGCATGAATGCATTTGCTTCAGATCCAATACGTAATTCTCAATGCGGAATGCGGAATCATTTTTTCCACCGAAAGGACTAAAGAAAAAAACATGAATACAACCGATTCCCACATGTACCTCCGTGACATGCGGTGGGAGGGCAAGCAGGTGATCCTCCATACCGACGGTCTCCTGTGCACCAGCGTCAGGGAGGTGGTGACCAGCCGAGCTTTTGAAAGGGTCCTCCATCTTTTTCTGAACCACCTGGAAGACCATGACGACCCTCTTCTTTCAGGCCTGTTCAGCGGACATAAAACAAAAGAAGAGCGCCGGCTCCTCCTGGTCCTGTTAAGGGCCCTGGCCGACGCACCCATCGAATACGCCGTCAAAGCCTTACCCGGCACCGAAGCATACCTCCACAACCCACGGCCCCTTTACCTGTTTGTGGAATCTCTCTACGATTTCTGGAGATCCTTCGACCGGTACCTCGTCTGTTTCTCCGAGGAAGGGCCATTGAGTCACGACAAAAGGCCCTACCGAACATTCAACGCCACTGTGGAACGCCTTACCGACACAACCAGGGCCCTTTACCGGGATATCTGCGAACACATCACCGGGGACCACTGCAGGATCTTCCGCCAGCTTCACGCCGGCTGCAACGTGGGAGCCATCGCGGTACGCAGGGAGTGGCCTTCCCCGGACAAGAGCACAGAGCCTCTCCACAACATCCCCTTTATAAGCCAGGTCCTGATCAACCCTCCTTTCATCATCGACCCTCCTGAGAACAAGAGAAGGGGCCAGTTCATTCGCGTTGAGAAGAACCCGCTGGAGGGGATTGAACTTAAAAGCGACGAGTGGCTCTGCTATCCTGCCCAGGTAGGCCCCACCATCATCTTCGTATATTTTCACCAGAGCTTTATGGGGCTGGGATGCTCCCTGGCCAACCTTTTCGAACTGGCCACGGATGAGCAGGTGACACAGGGTCCTGACGCCATTTATCTCTACGGCGTCGACTCCGGCCACATGGAACAGTACGGCGATTTTCCCACAGTTTTTTTCGACGACGAGGAAAAGGATCTACTGATCGCGGCCATCCCGAGGGGGGACGCTTTCGGCTATTTCGGTTATCTGAAAAAGATGATGTTGACCCTCCACAATATCAAGATGATGAAAAAAGGCCGGATGCCCTTCCACGGAGCCCTTGCCCGGATCACCCTGAGGAACTCTGCCACAGCCACCCTTCTGCTCATCGGGGAGACCGCAACAGGAAAGTCGGAAACTTTAGAAGCCCTGCGCACCGACGGCAAGGACCAGATAAGCAGGATGACCATCCTGGCTGACGACATGGGTTCCCTGGAGGTTGCAGAGGACAGAAGCATTGTGGGCTACGGGACAGAGACGGGGGCCTTCATCAGGCTGGACGATCTGGAACACGGATACGCCTTTAACCAGGTGGACAGAGCTATCATCATGAGCCCCCAAAAAGTCAACGCCAGGGTCGTTCTGCCGGTGGCTTTCATTGATGAGATCCTCAAGGGACAGAAGATCGACATGATCCTCTACGCCAACAATTACGAAGAGGTGGATCATGATCACCCGGTCATCAACGGTTTTTCGGATGCCTGGGAAGCTCTGACCACCTTCCGTGAGGGCGCAGCCATGTCCAAGGGGACCACGACCTCCACAGGACTTACACACAGCTATTTCGCCAACATCTTCGGTCCCCACCAATACCGGGAACTCCACGACAAACTGGCTGAAAAGGTATTCGAAGCGGCTTTTGCCAAGGGAACGTTCGTCGGACAAGTGCGAACAAGACTGGGGGTGCCTGGTTCCGAGAGGACCGGTCCCCTGGAAGCAGCGAGGGCCCTGCTTGAACTGATCTCAAACGACAAATAGGTTCAGTTTCCAGGCACGCTGCAGGGAGGACAAGTATGAGACTCGATAGAATCTTAACACTTGTGTTAGCCTTCACAGTCATATTCAGCGTCACATTGAGCCTTCTTGCCCCTGGTAACGCCGCGGCCCGCCCCGAGTTCGCACAGTTCACAGGCAACCCGTGCAGCGCCTGCCACCTCTCGCCCCAGGGCGGGGGCCCTCTCAAGCCGGAGGGGGAGATATTCAAAAAGAGCCTCAAAGATCTCGATATTCCCATTGATCCTAACCTGAGGATCTCTACTGGGCAGAGACTTCTGTACATCACCCTGTATTTATTACACATCCCCTTCGCTATAGCCTGGGTAGGACTGTTCCTGTACACCTTCGGCCCCGCTCTGCGTAGGCGCAGCCTGGTTATACCTCCAAAACCGTACATTCGTCAGATCATTTACGGAATGATAGTCGTGCTGGTAACCGGCCCCTTGATGGTGGTTTTCCGGATGAAAATGGTACCCGGCCTTTTCACAACACGGTTCGGGCTGCTGCTATTGGTCAAGATCGCTGCTGTTCTTGCTCTCCTCACTGCCACCTTAGTACTGTTGTGGCACTCAACAGTTCTTCTGAGCAGAAAATACAAACGTCTGGCACGATCCCTGGATAAGGTATCCGAAATTGAGCTCACCCCCGACGACCTGCTCCTTTTCAGCGGCCGGGAGAAGCGCAAGGCCCTGGTTGCCGTTAACGGGAGGATCTACGACGTCACCGGCAGGAACCTCTGGCGCAAGGGGATCCATCCTGGAGGGCATCACGCGGGTCACGATCTCACCAGAGACTTTACCGGAGCACCCCACGGAAAGGAGGTTTTCGAGAGGGTCACGCCGGTGGGCAAGATGATCGCCCTGGACACCTCGACCCGGAGAGGACCCATGTCATGGGCCACCATACTGGGCGTCACTGCTTCTGGGGTTATTCTGATGGTGGTGGCGTTGTGGAGATGGTGAAAGGCAAGTACCCAGTACTCAGTACCCAGTACCAAGTAGAAAGTCTTACTTCAAAGAAGGTGATTGATTATATTCGAACATATAGTTGAAATGCCTTCTAATTGGCAAAGGTGATTAAGAATCATCTCAAAAAGTGCCCTGTTTTTCCTGGGTACTGGGTACTCGTTTTTTACCCTAGTTCCAGATTATCGCACTCGAAGTATTCCTTGAAACGGATGATATATCGCGTTCCTCCGTTTACCTTAACCTTCATAGTTCCGTGGAGGTTATCCATAAGCGAATGGACGAGGTTCAACCCCAGCGTCTGCCGGTTGGGGACCTCGCTGGTATTAGGTATCCCGATCCCGTCATCGGCGATCTCCATCACGAACCCTCCCCTGCCCACCTGTCTCATGGAGATGGACACGGTCCCGGTGCGGCCATCGGGGAAGGCATGGATCAGGGCATTGGATACCAGTTCGTTGATGATCAGACTCAACGGTATAGCCGTATCAGTATTCAGGTACAGCTCCTCCAGATGGAAGGTGATCTGAACTCTCTTGGCCAGGTCCGGATAAAGTGTGAACGCTTGATCAACCAACTTCCTGGTGTTTTCACCAAAGTCGACTCTGGCGTAGTCCTCAGTCGAGTAAAGGAGCTCATGGATCATGGCCATGGACATGGCCAGACTCTGGCCTTTCTGGAATATTTCCTTGTCCCGCGGGTTCTCGATGGCTCCAAGATGTGCCTCCAGAAGACCGACGATGGCCTGAAGGTTATTCTTGACCCGGTGGTGGATCTCCTTGAGGAGAAGGTTCTTTTCCTGGAGAGAGGATTGGAGCGCCAGCTCCTTATCTCTCAGTTCCATGATGCTCCGCGTATTGTCAAGAGCTGTACCCGCACTGGATATGAGTGCCGGCAGCGGGTTTTCAATCACATTTTGCCCTGAAAAACTGTTGTCCGAGTTAAACAGGAGGAGGCAGGCCTGAACCTTCAACTGCCGGTCGTGAATGGGGACAGCGAGGCATTTTTTTATCTCAACATTACCTGGTATGGAAAATTGAAAGGGGCCGTCGCGGTTATTTCCGGACTTAAGGACCTCCATGAAGTTCGACATGTTGTTCAGGTCACGCAGGATATTGCACCGGATCTGCCTGGTGTTATGTTGACCCTTCCAGTACCAATCTCGAAACAGAAGCTGACCATCGTCTACAATGCCGGCCGCTCCTCCGTCCGATTCCCATAGTTCCAAAGCCGCCTGCGTAACCGTTCTGAGGATTGTTGGAACATCCCTGATGGAATTGATTATGACGCTTGCCTGGTTGAGTATTTCCAGGTGTTTGCTGTAACGATTCAGTTTGTCCGTTTTCTGTGCTACCTCCTCCTTGAGGATCTGGTATTGATCTTTAGGTTTGCCAGTTTGGTCTCTGGCATTTAGAAGGGAGCGTGCATTATCCATCATTTCTTACCCTTTTCAGATTCAGTAACTTCTTAATTTAACGTAGGTAGGTATTCCTTTAACTTCTTCGGCACAATCACGATAATGTAATCAACATTATATGAAGTGCAATAATTATGCCCGCATAATGTTCTCACTCAAACTTTAAAACACTTTAAAAACAAGAAGTTAGCCTGTTCATCCTGCAGTCATGGCTCAAGGCTAAATCCAACAAACCACTAAAATCGTCACATCTGACAATTTTTGACAGCGGAGGAGTGAAAATTGATGAATAGCCTTTCGACTTGGCGACTGAGCGACCTGGCGAAAAGGGAAAAAGCTAACTAACCACAGCACGGCCTCTTCCATGCCGCACCACAGGGTTACACAGGGTTAAACCGAAATCAGGGGAAACAGCAGATCCTCCGGAGGCGGCGATCTTACCGCAAAGACGCAAAGTTGATGGACTCGCAAAAAGTCCATCAAAGCGCCCCGTATGGGCGCCCAAATCAATGACTGCGGGTGTAGGTCATTGATTTGTGAGGAAAGTGAAAATGACACTTTTCACTTTCCGAGGAGCAAAAAGCCAATAATGGACTTTTTGCGACCCTGTCAAAGTTACGCAAAGGAAGGCTGAAACCAGAGGGAAACAGCGTTTTCTGTAAAAGCGGTAAAAGCTATATCACGCAGAACCGAAGATAATACTTTTGAGATATGAGATTGGGAAACGCCAATCACCCTCTCCTCCCCTTTGGTCCGGCATGAACGAACTTCCCCAGGGCAAACCCGATGACCATCCCCATAAGCACCAGGAGAGGAAAGGCGATGATCCTGGACATGGTGATATCCCAGAAGAACACCTTGAAGGTCACCACCTCCATGTTCTGAAGAAGGAGCACGGAACAGAGGAAGAGAAGGACTATGACCACCCACGATTTTGCTTTCATGAAAATACCCCCGGGAAAAGAAAAAACGGTGAATGGTGAACAGTATAGCGCAAAATGCGGTTGTAATCCTTTTACTGTTCACTGTTCACTGATTATACCCTTTCCCCTTTAACCTTTCTCCTTGTCTCTTGTCTTGTAAGTGACAACCCTCACCAGCCCGATGGCGGAGCCCTTGTCGTCGGTGGTGACGGCGTCGCTCACTGAAATCACTTTCCCGACCTCGCCACCGGCCAGAAAGCTGTTGACCTGTTCGTCGAGCTGCTCGAGCTCCTCGTGGGCGTGAAAGACCTTGAGGGGGATGGTGAACGTTTTTACTTTAACCATGGGAAACCTCCG
>JALHUC010000001.1 GCA_022865845.1 bacterium
AACCGGACGACGAGAGGATACTGCAGATTGCATTTGATGTTGACCCCCCCGTACTAAGTGTGGAACCGATCCCCTATGAGGTTTTCACAGCCCCCGTTTCTGGCGTTATCAAAGACTCTCTTTTTGCAGCGGTGGAAGTGATAGATGAAAAGCCGTCCCTTGCCATGGATCTGGCTGATCTTTTCGCCTGGCAGGTGGATTTTTTTAGGGATCTGAGGGCAGGAGATTCCTTTACGGTCCTGGTTGATAAGTATTACCGTGACGGGGAGTTTGTCCGATACGGGAAAATCCTGGCTGCCCGCTTTGTAAACAACGGAAACACGCATACCGGTTTTCTCTTCACACCGGAAGGCGGGAGAGAGGATTATTTCGACGAAAGCGGCGGGAGTCTCAGAAAACAGTTTCTCAAGTCCCCACTCAGATTCCGACGTATCAGCTCGGGGTTTTCGAGAAAAAGGCTTCACCCGGTGACGGGAAAAATGACGGCTCACCTCGGGATCGATTACGCGGCTCCCACGGGTACTCCTATCGTGTCCATCGGTGACGGGAAGGTGCTGTTTAAAAAGCACGATGCCGTCAACGGGAGGATCATAAAGATCAGACACAACGGTACCTATTCCTCGGCCTACGCCCACATGAACAGCTTTGCCAAGGGGGTCGACAAGGGCAGCCGGATCCGCCAGGGACAGATCATCGGGTATGTAGGGAGGTCGGGGAGAGCCACCGGACCGCACCTTCATTTCGCTATGTACAGGAACGGAAATTACGTTGATCCACGGCGTGTCAATGTACCCAGAGCAACAAGCATTCCTGACCGGGACCGTTCTGCCTTCGATGAAAAGATAAAGGAGATCGCACTTCTGCTGGGTGATGACCCTGGGGAGCAGATTGCAACGAATGAGGTTCCAACCGATGCCCAGCGTTAAACAGATCCTGGCTTTCGACAAGGAGAACCTGCTTGATATCCTCCACTATCTCGCCAAAGAGATAGTGGAGGTTACCGATCTGCCAGAGGTCAGACTCTACCTGGAGGACATGCGGGGCGGGGCCCTTAACTGTCTTTACACTCCTGAAGGAGAGTTGGAGAGGAAAGGAGCCAGGATCCCGATCCAGAGGCGGGATAACGCCCTGGTCAAATCCTATCTCGAGTCCAAAATACTGGATGGTGTCGTCCTTGGCACCGGCACCGATGATCTTCATATAGAATGGTATGCCAGGAAAAATCTGGTCAGTTCGGCTATCTTCCCTCTTCTTGATGCCGGTCGTTCTATAGGTGTCCTGAGCGTGGATTCATCCCACGATTACGGGGAGGTTCTCACCAATCGTCAGCGGGAAGAGATTCGCCTGTTTTTAGGCAACATCATGCCCACCCTGGCCAAAGCCCACCGCTTTAACCAGAAGATGATGCTCAACAGACACCTGGACCGCCTTAGAAAAAGAGACGCGGCCAGGGTCCTGCTGCAGGGAGGGTTCGAAATGGACCTTTCTCTGGATATCTCTTCTGTTCTGGTTTCGGCTGTATCACCAATCCCGGAAGTGCTCAGGAGTGAGCACGGTGGTTATATGGAGGTGCTGGCCGCAGCGTCTAAAAGCTCCTCTGATCTGCAGATCTACGAGACCCTTGAAAGGATCAGCATCGAGGAGGGCAAGAGTCTTCTGTCGAGGCTGGTCATGCAGGATGGGGACCGGATCGCAAGGC
Organism: bacterium; assembly: GCA_022865845.1. Lineage (GTDB taxonomy): Bacteria > BMS3Abin14 > BMS3Abin14 > BMS3Abin14 > BMS3Abin14 > JALHUC01. Next base: position 1,700 of record JALHUC010000001.1, read on the forward strand.
GTGAGGGTGCTCCAGCTGTTCTGTTTTTCGAGGATATCCTCACTGAGGAGTTCGAACGATGGGAAGTATTCAATAAACTGGCCCTTAAAACCCTCCTCATGATCCCCGTGGAAGATGAGAATGGGGAAGTAATCTGCGTAGTGAACTATTTTACCAAGCGTCCCCACCGGTACTCGGAATCTGAACTCAAGCTCCTGACTGGTCACGCTCGTACCTTGAGTGAAGGGATAAGTGATGTGGCTTTGGAGCATTTCGAAATAAGGGTTCTTTCAGAGATAGAGCAGCTCCTGGTGGAAGATACCGAACTTCCCGTGTTCCTTGGAAAGGTTGTGTCTCGAGCGGTTGAACTTGCGGGAGCCGATTCCGGATCCCTTGCCCTTATAAGAGAACGGGACCAGCAACAATGGCTGGTCGTCGAGGACGAGGATGGCCAGGTTGTGGGAGCCAAATCCCACGTCTGGAGGAAGGCAAGGATCCCCCTTCTCAGAGTAGGCGGTGAGGGCCTGCCGGTGGAATCTCGGTCACTCACTGGCTATGTGGCGTTCACTGGTAAGCCTTACATGTGTACAGACACGGAGGCGGAGATCGCACGGGGAGGGTTTTACAAGGATCTTGCTCCGGATGTCCGGTCGGAGCTGGCCGTTCCCATCATGATCGGAGATAAGGTTATCGGTGTCATCAACCTCGATAGCCACAAAAAAAACTACTTTGGTTCTGAGCACCAGCGCATTCTTCAGCTCATTTCCCGCCTCATATCAAGCCGTATAGGCGATTACCTTAAAATAGCTGAATTAAGGGACAAAGTGGAAAGGCTGCGCAAGGAAGTTTCCTATAAAGATCCAGGTGTCAGTTCCTACCTCCTGGGTAACATTATTGGGAAAAGTCCTTCATCTTTGAGGCTTGTGGAACGGATCAGTCGTTTGACCGTGCCCCTGACGAACCGGCTGGTAAACTGGAAACGGGGCGGGGAAAAAGAGTTGGAGCTGGGTCTGCCCACCCTTCTCATCACCGGGGAAACTGGTGTGGGAAAAGAGTTTGTCTTTAACAACCTGTACAGCCTTATCAACGAGAAGTACCGGAAGGACGGAAGAGTTTCAGGTGAGCTTTCTCTCCGAAAGACAAACATCGCGGCTTTTACCGGAGAACTTACCTACACAGAGCTGTTCGGCCACCGCAGAGGGGCTTACACGGGGGCTCATGCTGACAGAGTGGGCATCCTTGAAGAGGCGGACGGTGGTGTCGTATTTCTGGATGAGATAGGGGATGCCGACCTTAAGACCCAGGTCCAGCTTCTGCGGTTTCTGGATTCGGGTGAGTTTTCCCGGTTGGGGGAGAGCCGTATGCGCCGGAGCCGGGTCATCTTTGTTGCGGCGACCAACAAGAATCTGGCAGAGGAAATATCCCGTGGAGCGTTCAGGGAGGATCTTTATCATCGTCTCAGCGAGATGACGCTCCGGGTACCACCACTTCGTGAAAGAAGGGAGGATATCCCGGATCTTGCCAAACATTTCCTCGGTCGGCTTCACGTTACCTACGGTCTGGCAGGAAAGGTTCCCGTTCTCACGGGGGAGGCAGAGGCATACCTCAAGGAACTGGGATATCCCGGCAATATACGGCAGTTGATAACTGTTCTCCAGGGAGCCCTTTTTGAAAGCCCCGGAAGTATAATAGGCCGGGAAGAGATAGGTCGTTTCCTGGCACTTGGACGGGAGGAAGAAAAAGAAGATAAATGGGGGTATGCGGGAATTTATGATCGTATCCGACGGGGAGAGGGAGACTTCTGGAACCTGGTGCATGGGCCATTCATGGAACGGGATCTGACGCGCCAGACAGTGCTTGAAATTTACAGGATGGCCCATGGTGATGGTCATGGTGTTAAGGGCGCTGCCAGACTGCTGCGTGCGCTGCCGGAGGGTGGAGGAGGGGAGGAGGCTTCCCTCACTCGATTCCGAAACTTTATGTATAAGACTGTCGGCCTGGGTAAATCAGATAAATAAGGGGTTTTGCGGCCCTCAATAGTACGTCATCTGCGGCGTTCTCAGTCACGCGTGATCCTCGAAGTACTCAGCTATGTACGTCTCCGGTCCCGCGCTC
>JALHUC010000412.1 GCA_022865845.1 bacterium
GAAACGAAACAGTTTGCGTGCATTATCTGCACGGTTATGCCAGAGATATAAAACAGCTGTCTTGTTAAATTAGCTTATAAAAACAGGCACTTATGCATGACTACCAGAGTTGGCACGGTGGTTGCTAATAAGAGAAGTGAATGCTCCTTTCTCATCCCCGGTCGCCGGCAGCGGCAAACCCTTTCTCCCCTCCTTAACCCTGCCGGCAACCGGGACTTTTTATTTAAAAAAATCCCAACCTCTTAAAAAATGGTTGGGATTTTTTAATTCTGGAAAACCCAGACCCAGAACCGGAAATATTTGAATTTGATCAGGTTTTTTCTCAGACACCCAATTCCTCCGTGATTTTTCCGGTCACTGAGGAATTCCGTGTTCTTGACATCGGACTCCCTTTCCCATAATTTCAAACTGCTGTTCTCGATCACCAATTATGAAGTGACATTATCAATGAGGAGTGAACCTGCTCTCCTTAAACTGAATATCACTGAACAAGGAGGAACATATGGGTAAGGTGAGGGTTTATTTATGCATTTCGGTAATGGTAGCGGTTCTTGCCGTGGGTGCCGGATCGGCTATGGCAGCTCCGCTGAAGACCAATCTGTTCGGTCTTGATGGTCTGTTCATGGCTACGGGTGGAACGGTTATCCCCGCCGGGACTCTGGCTGTGGGAGGTTCCGCGCTCATTCTCAGCGATGACAACGGCGATATCACCAGCGTACCGGTGACTGTCACCTACGGCGTCAGTGCGAAAGTTGAGATTGCAGCCGCTTTTGAAATGTACAAGAGCGTAGACTATGGCGGGGGGAACGATGACACGGGCACGGGTGACCTCTACCTGGCCGCGAAATACGCACTTCAGGAGGAGAACGCCGATTACCCGGCTACTGCTGTCGGTCTGCGCCTGAAACTGCCCATGGCCAATGACCCTCTGAGCTCGGAGGAGTCGGACGTCGCTATTTTCGGTGCCGCGGAACTGGATATGAAGGGTGTCCGGGGCATCCTCAACGTGGAATACCTTATGCCGGGCGGGAATGCAGAGAACCGGGTCATCTACGTCGTGGGTGTCGGGATCCCCTATTCGGACTCCACGGAATTTACCCTGGAGATCATGGACCAGGACCTGGTCGGCGATCTTTTTGCCGCCGGGGCAACTTTCGACATGGGAACCTCGCTGAACTTTGGTGTAGCGGTTGGGTTCGGGCTCAATGATTTTTCAGCAGATTCTGCAGTTATGGGCAAGCTGACCTTTACTTTCTGATAACCTAATGGGCGGCCACAGACGAAGTGGCCGCCTTTTTAGCTTTGAAAACCTCGTAAAAAAGGCTCTTCGAGCCATTTTACGAGGCGGGGGATGGCTACCCCTCCCCCGCCAGGCGAAGTGAATCCGCCAGGTACCACCCCCCCCCCAGGATGCACGCTTCGCGTACATCCTTATTGATGGACTTTTTGGGAGTCCATCAAATTTAAACCACCTTAACAGGAGAGTGGCGATGATCAAGAAAAGGATCTATTCACCCGGCCCGGTTGATGTTTCTCCCTATACTTCTCTCGAAATGGCTCGGCCCATCCTGCACCACAGAACGAAGGAGTTTGAGGCCATCGTCGCGGAAGTGGTGGAGGGTCTCAAGTACGTCTTCCAGACACAAGGGGATGTGCTTATATTCGCCTCGTCCGGGACTGGTGCAATGGAAGGGGCAGTCTGCAATATCCTGAACCCCGGTGACAAGGCTATCTGCGTGCGGGGCGGCAAGTTCGGCGAGCGCTGGTCTCAACTGGTGGCAAAGTTCGGCGGAGAGCCCATCGACATCGACGTCCCGTGGGGGCAGGCTGTGGATCCTTCCATTATCGCCGAAAAGCTTAAAGCCGATCCCTCCATACGGGCGGTCTACATGCAGGCCAGCGAAACCTCCACCGGGGTAGCGGGTCCCGTCAAAGCGGTGGCTGATATCGTCAAGAAATACGACGACACCATCATCGTTGTAGACGGTATCACCGGTGTCGGTGTCATGAACCTCCCGGTGGACGAGTGGGGGCTGGATATCGTTGTAGGAGGCTCACAGAAGGCGTGGCGCCTGCCGCCGGGCCTTGCCTTTGCGTCGGTGAGTGAAAAGGCATGGGGCTTCGTGGGAAAGTGCACCCAACCGAGGTACTATTTCGATTGGAACAAAGAGAGAAAGAGTCTGGGCAAGAACACGACAGCCTATACACCGGCCGTTTCCCTGATCGTTGGTCTCAGGCAGGTTCTTTCCGAGATCCGTGAGGAAGGTCTTGAGGCGCTTTTTGCCAGATCCGCCTCCTACGCTGAAGCTTTCCGCGCGGGTATGAAGGCACTGGGTCTCAGACTTTTCGCACCTGATTCACCGTCGGATTCCGTCAGTGCGGTCATGGGACCGGAGGGGATGGATGCC
>JALHUC010000413.1 GCA_022865845.1 bacterium
ACCGACTGATCGATATCGAACTGCTTTACCAGGAAAGTCTCAAACATCGGTTTTACGGACTTACCGAGGAGAGCACCCAACGCTATCAGCTTGAGGTGAAACGTCTCGGCGGAGAGGACAAATTGATCTCCGCACTCCAGTGCAACAGTATGTCCCCTGAAGAGTTTCGCAAGACCATATTCAGAAGACTTTCCATAAAACGTCTTCTGGACAAAGTGGTTTACTCCAGTATCCAGGTCGCAGAAGATGAGATCAGGGAATACTATGAACGGAACAAGGACAAGTTCCAGGAACCTGAATCGGTCAGGACCAGACAGATCGTGATCCGTGTTCCGTCTGGGGCAGGGAGCGACATTTGGCGCCAGGCAGAGGACCGCGCTCAAACCATCTACATCGAGGCCTCTAAAGGCGACGATTTTATTCGCCTTGTCAGAAGGCATTCCGATGATCCTGCAAGTGCCAGTGTCGGCGGAGACATGGGACCTATCCAGAAAGGGGACATTCAGGACGTCCTGGATACCAGGATTTTCACCTTGAAGGAGGGAACGGTGACCAAACCTATTCGCTCACGCAAGGGGTTTCATATAATCAAGATCGTATCCACTACCCCGTCCACCACGAAGTCATTGGAGGAGATAAAACCACAAATCATCACGCGGATTCGGCGGGAGCGAGCCCGTGAAATGATCTCACAGCTGGTCAGTGATCTCCGAAGCAAAGCGGAAATAGAGATCATAAAAGGGCAGTAATCGGTCATCGGTTATCAGTAATCAGTGGCCATATCAAAATATTTCCATACATACAGCTGACATTTTTCATTCCACCTTCCGCCCAACTTCATCATTCACTCTTCCCTTTTCACCGATCACCGACCACCGCCTGCCCTGAGCCTGTCGAAGGGTTCACTGATTACCACCTTTCCCCCTTTACTTAGCGGTAAAACTGTATACAATATACAAGAAGCTTCGCTTCCTGTTCCAGGTTCCGAGTTCCATGTTCCAAGTTAAAGCCTATTATTTCAAACATTTATACTGGTTAACCCTCAGAATTAACGGTTCACCTTCACAATTATATATCTTTATTTTCCGGAGGATCAGATGAGCAAATTGACCGATTTCGCTAACAACTATCTCAAAGCCAAGTCTGAACGGGATGCCATGGGGATTCCCCCTGTCCCCCTGGACGAAAAACAGACATCCACCCTGTGTGAGCTTCTTCAGGAAAAGGACCTGGATCAAAAGGCTTTTGTCCTCGATGGGGAAAAAGATACCGCAAGCAGTCTGCTATTCCTGCTTACCGAAAGAGTATCCCCCGGTGTTACAGATGCTTCCTACGTAAAGGCCGACTTCCTGGGAGGAATTATTCAGGGAAAAGCCATTTGCCCTTACATCTCCGCTCTGGACGCCGTCAGGATTCTTGGTCAGATGGGGGGTGGAGCCAACACTCCGCACCTCGTTGATGCCCTTGGAGGTGAAGACGACATTTCAGCTGCATCCGTAGCAGTCCTGGCAAAACTTATACTCATCTCACCTCTTGTCCTGACCGTGATAGCTAAACTGGCTGAATCCGGCAATTCCCAGGCCGGCGATCTTCTTCGAAGCTGGGCAGAAGCTGACTGGTTCGGCGAGTCAGAAGCCCTTCCCGATAAAATCACCTGCGTTGTCGCCAGAACTGCTGGTGAGATAAACACCGATTTTTTCTCCCCTGCCCAGGAGGCTGGAACCAGGGACGATATACCTCTCCACGCACTGACCATGTTATCTACCAGTCCCCACGACAGGGAGTTCCTTTCCAGAGTTGCCGAGCTCAAGATAAAAAACCCCGGACTTCCAGTTCTTTTCGCAGGCGATGTCGTAGGCACGGGCAGCAGCCGTAAATCAGCTTCCAACAGCCTGGTCTGGTGGATCGGGATAGACATACCCTTCACCCCCAACAAGAGACGCGGTGGGATCGTGATGGCCTCCAAGATCGCGCCCATATTCTTCAACACGCTGCGTGGATGCGGGGCTATTCCCATACGCTGCCAGGCAGGTGCCCTTACAGAGGGTACTGTTGTAGATGTTGATCTTATAACAGGGAAGGTCCAGGAAAATTCATCCGGGGAAACTCTGGCCCAATTTTCAATTAAACCATCCTCCATCACTGATGAGGCTCGGGCAGGAGGGCGTAATCTCCTTATCATAGGACGTAAGCTTACCACCAGAGCGATCGAGCATTGTAAAATAATGGGCATCCCTACCGGCCCATCAGCTGTTCACATACCCGAGAAACCTGAGGCACCTGAAGGTCAACTGTTCTCCCTTGCACAGAAGCTGGTTGGGAAAGCCAGTGGTATGGCCGGGGTACTACCCGGCTCCTATGTTGAGCCCCAGGCTCACCTGGTCTTTTCCCAGGACACAACTGGAAAGATGACACGGCAGGAGTTGGAGGAGCTGGCATGTACACATTTTGCCACTGTATTCATCCAGTCCTTCTGTCACACAGCTGCCGGGCCCAGAAGTAAGGATGCCCTCATGCAGCATACACTTACAGATTTTGTAAACAGGCTCGGAGGCATAGCTCTCAGACCGGGTGATGGCATTATCCACACCAACGGCAATCGATTCTGTCTACCTTATTTCGTAGGTACCGGCGGCGACAGCCATACACGTTTCCCTATCGGTATCAGTTTTCCCGCAGGGTCCGACCTGGTGGCATTTGCGGCCAGCCAGGGCTACCTGCCGCTGGACATGCCTGAATCGGTGCTGGTGCGCTTCACAGGAAAGATCCAGCCCGGTATCACCACCAGAGATCTCGTCAACGCCATCCCTTACTCCGCCATGCTGCAAGGCAAACTGAACCTTGAAAAGGGGGACAACAAGATCAATGTATTC
>JALHUC010000414.1 GCA_022865845.1 bacterium
GCCAGGCGGCCTTCCCTTAAGACAGGGTGTTCAGCGGTAAAACCTGGACCGACCAGGACAAGGGGAACACGCCTCGTTGTGTGTGCGGTGTGCGGCGTTCCGTTTGGGTCCAGCATCGACTCGGCGTTTCCGTGATCCGAAGTAATTATCAGCGCCCCACCTGACTCGATCACCATATCGGAGATCCGACCGACACATTCATCCACCTTCTCGATAGCGGTAACCGCGGCCTCGTAAACTCCAGTGTGCCCCACCATGTCCGGGTTGGCAAAGTTCACCAGGACAAAATCGTAACCCCCGGAACGGAGGCGATCCACGAGCTTGTCGGTTACCTCCTCGGCACTCATCTGGGGTTTGAGATCGTAAGTAGGCACATCCTGCGGTGACGGAACAAGGCAGCGATCCTCTCCGGGAAAAACCTTCTCTTCCCCGCCATTGAAAAAGAAGGTCACGTGGGCGTACTTCTCCGTTTCAGCGATCCTGAGCTGGGTCAAACCGTTTTCACTGATCACCTCACCCAGAATTTCTGCATACTCCTGCGGTGGGAAAACAACCGGGTATGGGAATTTCTCATCATACCTGGCAAGACAAACATATGTTGAAAGCTCAGGATATTTTGATCTTTCAAAACTTTTGAAATCCCGATCATTAAGAGCGTGACTTATCTCCCGGGCACGGTCACCCCTGAAGTTCATGAACACAACGCCGTCACCATCACCGATGACCCCAACTGGTCCACCTCTATCGCAAATAACAGTGGGCTGGATAAACTCGTCGGTCTCGCCTCTCTCGTAAGCCTCCTTGACAGCTGACTCTCCAGAGACTGCCTCAAACCCCTGTCCTGATACGAGGGCGTTATAGCCTTTCTCGACCCTGTCCCACCTGTTGTCCCTGTCCATAGGATAGAAGCGGCCTGCAACCGTTGCCAACCTGGCATTTTTCAGGGTAGCCAGGTGCTGCTGGATATCCTGGATAAAGCCCAGCCCGGAATTAGGCGGCGTGTCGCGGCCGTCCATGAAGGCGTGGACAAAAATACTGTCTACTTTATTTTTCGAAGCCATGGTGGCCAGAGCTTTTATCTGGTCAATGTGGCTGTGGACTCCACCGTCAGACATGAGACCCATAATGTGGAGCCTTCCCGAGGCCCTTTTCACAGTGTTGAACGCATCAAGGAGGACCGGGCTTTCAAAAAACTCCCCTGACTGGATGGCCTTGTTGATTCTTGTGAAATCCTGATAAACGATGCGCCCGGCACCCAGGTTAAGGTGTCCCACCTCTGAATTACCGATCTGGTTGTCAGGAAGTCCCACATCAATTCCTGCTGCCTGAAGGGTCGTGGTGGGATAGAGGGAGGTCAACCGGTCCATGACCGGGGTCCTGGCCCCGGCGATGGCGTCCATGCCTTCCCCGGTGGAAACTCCCCAGCCATCGAGAACCATTAATATGGTCGGGGTTTTTTTATTACTCATAGAAAAACTCCTGTTGATGAAAAAACCCCGACTCGGGACGCGGGGAAGGGGGGACGCGGTGACGCGGAGTGTGTTTAAAATTCAACTGGACGCGGTGACGCGGAGTTAATGCTTTACACCGTGTCTCCGGGTCCCATTGTCATACGGTTTTGTCCAAATTCACCGTGTCCCCGTGTCTCCGTGTCTCCGTGTCCTGCCGCGCCTTAGGCGCTACTCTTCATTCTCATACTTCGGGCTGTCTGCGGGGGTTGATCTTGGCTCCGTCAGGCCTGGCAGAGCAAAACTGTTCCAGAGTCCGCATGAATCACATCGGGACGCCCACCCGTCAACCGTGTGGTGGCAGTTCCCACAGATAAACCTGGGATGTAATCCGTCGGAGAGATCCACGTATAGACCAAACTCCTCGATAGCTTCCTTATATCTCTCTCTCCGCGCGTTTACCTCACCGAGAAGAGCGTGCATGAGGGGAGAATCATACCCCGTTGATTCCACCTTCTTAAGAGCCATATAACTTTCATCTACCATCTCCAGCCGCAGGCAGATCTTCCCGTAGAAGAGGTTAAGGAAAACGTCCTCCGGCGCGCTGTCAAGAAGGCCCCGGAAGGTCTCGATGAGCTTGCGGGGATTTTCCCTTTTGATCAGTTTTTCCTCCATAACCTGAAGGAATACGGGGTTATGGTGCCGGCTGTACCCCTCCGTCAGGACCTTAAGCCCTTCATCCACCTTACCGGACCGGATGCGGGCCTCGCCGAGAGCAACGGTAGCAGCGGCAAAATCCGGAGACTCCTTGAGAATATCCCTGAGGGTCTTGACCGCCCTTTCCGCATCACCGTCATCCAGATAACCGGCAGCCACCTGGTAGCGAAGACCTAAAAGGTGTGACTGGGATTCCGGTTCTTTTCCAGCCGCCTTGATGAATTTCCGCTGAGTTTCCACCGCCCCTTCCCAGTCGCCCTGCTTCTCCTGGATATCCCTGAGGGCGACGAGAGCCGTCCGGTTGGAATCGTCCTTGGCGAGGATCTTATTCAGGACTCCCACAGCCTCGGTCAACTGGCCTGCGGCAAGGTAATCGTCAATAAGAAACAGAAGAACCCTGAGGTTCCCCGGGTGCGCCTCAAGAGCCTTCTCATGAAGCTGAAGTGCTTTCTGGAACTCCCCCAACGCAAGGTAAACCGTACCCAACCTGAAGAAAGGCAAAAGAAACTCCGTGTCCTTCGCCACTGCCTCCTCAAGGAGTTTGACCGCCTGGTGCATTTTGCCCGAAAGGTGGGCATCCACACCGCGATTGTAAAGCTCCTCGGCCTTGGCCCGCTTTCTTTTCTTCATGCTGACCTGAAAATTGTCATAGGATCTACGTATCCCCCGGATAGCCAGAAGAGCGAAAACAATGGCCGCTCCTATGCCCATGGACAGAAGAACAAGACCAACAATGGGAAGTTCCACCATCTTGCCCTGCCACACGGTCAGATTGGTCGTTCCGTGGTTATAGAAGGCAAAATAGGAGAATAGGATGACGATTATCAGGACAACGATCGTGGCCAGGCGGCTCATTTGGTCTCACCTCTCTTTTCCAGGTCTTCCTTGCACTGTGCGCAATATTTGGCATTGGGCCTGACCTTCAGGCGGCCTTCAGGAATATCTTCACCGCACATCTGACAGACACCATAAGTGTCATCCTTGATCCTGTCGATGGACTCATCTATTTCCCTGATCCGGAGGTTTATCTTCTCAGTCCACGCAAGGGAATAATCGGCAGTGTAACTGGCATCGGCAAGATCCGCCAGATCCATGGCCCCGGACCTGTCTTTGTTCTTTTCCCCATTTGCAACCCTTTGCAGTTCTGAAAGGAGATCCATTCTATCCTCGAGGAGCATTTTTTTATATTTTCCCAGGGTCTTGTCGTCCATGAAATCGTTTCCCTTTCAGGCCGGCGATTTTATATCGGGTGTCTGTTTACCGGAAGTTTCTTCACTATTCCCTATTCCTTCACTTATGATACGGCTCTCCCCGTATAATTGTAAAAGCCCTGTACACCTGCTCCACCAGGAGCAGCCTTGCCATCTGGTGAGGGAGGGTCACAGCTCCCAGCGATATTGTCTGATCCGAATCGGTCAGGGCCGACCTGGCAAGACCGTGGGGACCGCCGATGACAAAACTGATCAGGTCCACCGCATTGAACATCGCTTTTTCAAACCACGCCGCCAGTTCCTCCGAAGACAAGGTCCGGCCTTTTCTGTCCAGAGCCACCTTCAGATCAGCTTTGTGATGTTCCTTCTTCAACCTGCCGTAGGCAGCTTCGAGATCCTGTGCGCTCCCTGATATCTCCTTGGCGGAATCGCGGACCCGGATCGGTACATAATACCCTATTCGCCGGCTGTATTCGTCGATAGCCTCCCTGAAGTATGGTTCCCGGATCTTTCCAATTCCAAGCACCTGGATCTTCAACTGGGCTTCATCTCCTCAACCGCAGTCGTAAGATCCAGCCTGGGAGCATCTATCCAGAGCCTTTCTATATCATAATATTCCCTGACGGGTTCAAGGAAAACGTGGATGACGACTTCGCCGTAATCCAGAAGGACCCATTTACCCTCCCTGAACCCTTCCTCACCGAGAGCCTTGATCCCTACCGCCTTGTAGGCTTGATTCACGTTTTCGGCCACCGCTTGAGCGTGCCTGTCGGATGTACCGGTAAGGATCACAAAATACTCCGCGATAGAGGACATCCCCCTGAGGTCAAGAACCAGGGGATCAAGAGCCTTCTTATCCAATGCCGCGCCAACGGCCAGACGAGCCATATCTGTAGAGTTCAAACCTTTTCAATCCCTCCATTCACACTGTTTGGGGCCGGTAAAGGCCCTTTTGCTGGATATACTGCGAAACCTCCACGGTAACAAGGTCCCGGATACTTTCGCCTTCAAATACCGCTTTTCTGATCATGCTTGAGGAGACATCCAGGGGCGAAACCTGTAGCGTTCTAAGGCTGCCGCCGCTGTCGTGCAGATAGGCATCTCCATTTGAAGTATAGCGTTCAGACAAGATTTTCGGAAGCGGGGACATCAGGTCCACCGAATATCCTGGACGGGTCAATACGACAAGGTGTACCTGGGCCAGGACATCCTCTGGACGGTACCAACTGGAGATCAGGGAATAAGCGTCCCCCCCCAGGGCCATCCAGATCGGGGCGCCTTCCGCTTCTTTACGCACCTCCTTCACGGTGTCGAGGGTGAAAGAGGGACCCTCCCTGACCAACTCTAAGTCCGAAGCCGTAAGGCCCGGGTATTCCTGGACAGCCAGCTGGACCATCTGCAGGCGATCCTCGGGCGAGGCCACGGGACGATCACGGTGAGGGGGTATTGCCGCCACCATCATCAGTACCTGATCAAGCCCGAATGCAGCTGCAAACTCCCCTGCGACACTGAGATGACCGACATGGATGGGGTCGAAGGTGCCGCCGAAGATTCCGATCTTTTTCACATCGTATTCCCTTCTTCACGGTGAAAAAGATCGGAATCAGGAGGGGGGGATGGGGGGAGTGGGCGAGTGGGGGAAGACCTGACAACGGTCATATTGTTTTTCATCTCCCTCTCACCCTCTCTCCCTCTCTCCCTCTCGTTCCGAAGGAACAGCATTTGCGCGCTACTCGCGGAGATGCCCTTCCCCAAATACGATCCACTTCTCCGTGGTAAGCTCCACCAGTCCCATAGGCCCTCTGGCGTGGAGTTTGTCGGTGGAAATCCCGATCTCGGCTCCCAGACCAAAAACAAAACCATCGTGGAGCCTGGAGGAAGCGTTCACCATTACCGCGGCAGAATCGACCTCTCTGATAAAACGCTGGGCGTTGGCATGGTTCATGGTAACGATGACATCGGTGTGAGCAGATCCGTAACGTGCGATATGCCCCATTGCTTCATCCATATCTGCCACGACCTTGACGTTGAGGATTCGGTCCAGGTATTCCATAGGCCAGTCTTCATCAGTGGCCTCCTTCACCCAGGGGGCGGCCTCTTTAGTCTTCAGACATCCGCGGATCTCTACCTCCTCCTCCCTGAACCTTTCAAGAGCTTTCTGGAGGAAGGAACCCGTCATGTCCTGGTGCACCAGCATCGTTTCCATGGCATTGCACGTACCCGGCCGGTTGAGCTTTGCATTGACACAGATATCCAGAGCCATTTCGACCTTGGCACCGCTGTCAACATAGGTGTGGCAGACTCCATCCAGATGTTTGATCACCGGTATTGTGGAGTTTTCCATGATCATCCTGATGAGGCCTTTTCCGCCCCGTGGGATGATCAGGTCCACGTAATCATCCAGTTTCAGAAGGGCGTGAACCGCAGCTCTATCGGTCAGGGGAACCGCCTGAACAACCTCCGCAGGCAGGCCGGCTTCCACAACGCTGTCGCAAAAAACCCGCGCAAGGGCGTTGTTAGAGTGAATCGCCTCCGACCCTCCCCTCAAAATGCAGGCGTTGCCGGACTTGAGGCAAAGGGCCGCCGCGTCTATGGTCACGTTGGGCCTCGATTCATAAATAATGCCGATGACACCAATAGGGGCTCTCATTCGTCCCACCTTAAAGCCGCTGGGTCGTGTCCAGATCCCGGTCACTTCGCCCACCGGATCAGGCAGAGCCGCAACCTCGTTTACAGCAAGGGCCATTTCTTCGATGCGGTTCTCCGTAAGTTTGAGGCGATCCAGCATGGCTGAGGTCAGCCCGGCTTTTTCTCCTGCCGCAAGGTCCTTCTGGTTTTCCACCATCAGCCTGTCCACGGAGCCCCTGAGCTGCCGGGCCACGATATCGAGAGCGTCATTCTTTTGAGCTGGTGCGGCGCCGGAAAGTAAACGTGATGCTTTTCGGGCTTTCTCACCCATATCGTGCATGAGTTTCTGGATGTCCATGGAGCTCTCCTTATCGGATTGGCAGAAGGAGGAATAGGGAAGGAGGGAGGAGGAATAACATCCTTCATCCTTCATCCTTCATCCTTCATCCTTCTGATCCGCAGAGATGACAAGGTCATCTCTGTGAATTACCTCTTCCCCCGGACAGGTCCCCAGGATCCCTTCTATCTCATCACTGTGTCGGCCCATGATCATTCTTATCTGATCGGAGGAAAAACAGGTGACACCCCGCGCGATCTCTCCACCGTTGGCATCCATGCAGCGAACCATGGATCCTGCTTCGAAATCTCCAAGGACCTCCCTTACACCTGCCGGGAGAAGACTTTTATTGAGCTTTTTCAGTGCCTTTGAAGCGCCGTCGTCGATGACCAGCGTCCCCCTCGGGCGGCCGGATGAATAAGCGATCCAGTGTTTGCGCGAAGCCAGCTTCTCAGCCGAAGGCAGAAAAAGGGTTCCCGCTGGATCCCCGTTCAGTACCCTGGTAAGGACACCCTCCCTGCGGCCATCAGCGATAACCGTGGGCACACCCATGTGAGCTGTTCGCTTGGCGGCAAGGACCTTTGAGGACATGCCCCCGGCCCCCGATTTCCCCGGGCCGCCGGCCATGCTGACTATGTGGCTATCTACCTCCTCCACAACCTCAACAAGCTTGCCTTCTCCCAGTCTTGGATCCTTGTCGAACAGGCCTTCCGTGTTAGTGAGGATGACCAGCAGGTCGGCGTCAGCGAGGTTTACCACCATGGATGCCAGAAGGTCGTTATCACCGAAACGGATCTCTTCCACCGACACGGTATCATTTTCATTGATGACAGGCACAGCGTTCATCTTCACCAGGGTCTCCAGGGTGTTCTGGGAAAGAACAAACCGGCGGCGGTTTTCGAGACCCTCTCTTGTAAGCAGGATCTGCCCCACCTGCCTGCCGTGGCGAGCAAAAGCATCAGCGTAAGCCTGTATAAGGCGACCCTGACCCACAGCTGCCAGCGCCTGCTTGATCTTCATCGTCCGGGGTGACTCCTGGTACCCCATGGCCTGCATCCCCATGAGAATGGCTCCTGAACTGACGATGATAAAGTCCCGTTCGCCTTCCATGGCAGCCATTTCATCGGCCAGATGGTTTAAAAAGTCTTGATTTATCCCTCCGCCAGGGGCTGCGAGAACCATGCTCCCCAGCTTGACGATGACCCTCTTTCGGCCCTTGAGGATGAAGCGTTTGTCCTCAGTCATCGTCCTTTACCTTAAGTTTTTCGATCATGGTGGACAGTTTCCCCACAAGGGGTGTCAACCCCTCACCAGCAGCGGCGGAAATGAGCATGGGCACAATTCCAGTGTCTTCCTGAAACTTTGCCAGGATACTCTCCCTTTCCTCGGGACTGACCACGTCTACCTTACTCAGGGCCACGATGGAATCTTTCCTGGCAAGATCGTCGGCATATTTTCCCAGTTCCTGGCGGATCGTCCGGTAGGCCTCTACAGGGTCGCCATCGCCGGGAGCAAGCCCCACCAGATGGAGGATCACAGATGTTCTTTCTACGTGCCTCAGGAACTGGTGACCCAGACCTACTCCCTGGTGAGCCCCCTCTACCAGGCCGGGAACATCGGCGACGACAAAGCTTCTATCATCGTCCACCCTCACGACACCGAGGTTGGGAACCAGGGTGGTGAAGGGATAATCGGCGATCTTGGGACGAGCCGCGGAGATAC
>JALHUC010000415.1 GCA_022865845.1 bacterium
AATGCTCTGGCCCTTCCTCATGGTGGACGCTGTTATTTTGGGCTACCTGCTGGGTCCAAAAGGCCGCAATACCCTTGATGAGTCCCCTGACCGCTGGCGTTACCTTGCCCTGCTTCCCGCCCCCATGTTCGCCCTGGGGTTATACGCTCTCCTGGCGCCAGTGATCGGTATGTTAATAGGCATTGCGGGTGCTGTTGCGGTGGTGGTTGTAGGGTGGAGGAGGTTGATTCAAAATCCAAGATTAATACAGTGCACAGGTGCACCGGTGCACTAGTGCACCAGGGGATTTGTATTCTACGTTCCACATTCTACATTCTACATTCTTGCTTTTTCTGGTAAAAAGGATGCGGAGCCCTTCACTATTACAATTACAATTACAGATAAGGAGCATTCATGCCGTCCTTCGATGTCGTAAACCGTATTGACATGCAGGAAGTGGACAACGCAGTTAACAACGCGAAAAAAGAGATCGCCACCCGATACGATCTTCGCCAGTCACGATCCGAGTTGGACCTGGACCGCAAGGAGGAAAAGGTTAAAATTCTGGCGGCCGATGAGATGAAGTTAAAGGCCATAAAGGAGATCGTTATCACCCAGCTGGTGCGAAGGAAGATCGAGGCCAAGGGGCTGCACTTTGCCGAGCACGAGCCCACGAGCCAGGGACATCTCAAATGCGAGGGGGCCTTCCAGCAGGGGATCGACAAGGAAACGGCACGGAAGATCGTCAAAATGATCAAAGATTCGAAGCTCAAGGTCCAGGCGGCTATCCAGGATGACCAGGTTAGGGTGACGGGGAAAAAGATAGACGACCTCCAGGCGGTCATCGCCATGCTCAAGGAAAAGGATCTTGAGATACCTTTGCAGTTCGTGAATATGAAGGATTAAAAGACCTGGACCTCGACCTGGTCCTAGACCTGGACTCAAACTCAAACCTTTGTGAGATCCATTTTCCTTCACCAGGACAACGACCAGGACCAGGACTGCCTTTTCTATCCACTTTCCACTTTTGACTTTCCTTCATTTTATGGTAATCCTTTTCAAATGAAAAAGTTAAGAAATTACTTTTTAGTTGCCTTCGTCCTGTACCTCCTCGTTTCGGGATGGATGATCGGAATGCCTTACGTCAGAAACGTCATGTTCGCGGACGAGGTGGACAATATCGCCCGTGGTCTGAATTACGATGGCACTATCCTGAGGGCAACGGGCCGTGTCAAAAATGCTGCCAGCAGTAACCATATTTCCATCACCGAGAAAAATATTGTCATCGTTAAAGATCCCAAAACCAACTATACCCTGGTGGAAATTAAATACTCCGTGAGCGTGTCAACGCCCTTTGAGCTGTACACCCATGTGTGGAATTTCCATGTTAGAGCGGAAAAAGGTAAGAAGTAGATCTGGAGAGCAGTGCAGAGTGCAAAGTGCAGGGTGCAGAGAAGGCCTATCTCAAATTCACCTTTCAAATTATAAACGCTTGTAGGTTGTAGCTGCCGGCAATCAGCATACAGTTTTTGATCCTTTTCTGAGTTCTGCGTTCTGTGTTCTGCGTCCTGCGTTCTGGACTTGTCCAATCACGAGTCACGAATCACAAATTACGGTCCTCCCCCCTTGACAATGAGTTCCGTTCGCGAGATAAGAATAGTGGAAATACCCTTTAATCTAATTCCGTGAGATTAGGAAGGGAACGTAGATGAACAGCATTACAAAAAGCGAATATTCATGGCCTCTCCGCGTAAGCGGGGAGGCCTTTTTTTTGTATTCCTGGTCAGACTGTGAATGCGAATTGTTCCATCCACATCTATTACCGTGAAAGGCAGGGACAAGCTCTATGAGAGGCCGACGCCGTAGACAGATCATGGACCATGTGGAGATCGACAGGGCTATCAAAAGGATCGCGTTTGAGATCCTGGAAAAAAACAAGGGACACGAGGATGTCATTCTGGTGGGCATACCTACCCCTGGTCCGGCCCTGGCTGAGCGGATCTGCAGACACATAGAGAATGTGGAAGGTGTCAGGGTTCCCACTGGAAGCCTCGATATCACTTTTTACCGTGACGATATCGACGATCACCCGAAGCCAATGCCCAAGGCTACCGATATGCCGGGGGACATATCCGGCAAGACGATCGTTCTCGTTGACGATGTTCTTTTCACAGGGCGCACGATCCGGGCCGCCATGGACGCTCTTATGGACCATGGTAGGCCTGCGAGGGTCCAGCTTGCGGCCCTGGTTGACAGAGGGCACAGGGAATTGCCGATCAGAGCCGATTTTGTGGGCAGGAACATCCCCACCAGACTGCACGAAAAGGTTAAGGTCCTGCTCACCGAGCACGGTGCCAAGGTTGACGAGGTGGCGATCGAGGAAGGAGATTTAGAATGAGTCCAAAGTGCAACGTCCAACGTCCAAAGTATGCTGATTGGGAACTGGGACTTATGTCTGTTTTTCTTTGGTCCTTGGTCTTTGGGCTTTGGGCTGATGCCAAGGAGGTGCTCCCATGATCGGCAATTCGAACCACCTTCTGGGGTTGGACGGTCTTACCAGGGATGATATCACCCGTGTGCTGAACGCGGCAGCCGGGATGAAGGAAATCTCAGCCAGAAAGATCAAAAAGGTGCCGACCCTCAGAGGCAAGACCATCGTGAACCTTTTCTTCGAGCCCAGCACCAGAACGCGGACTTCCTTTGAGATCGCGGCCAAGCGCCTTTCCGCTGACGCGGTGAACTTTTCGGCCTCGGCAAGCAGCACTTCCAAGGGGGAAACCCTGGTGGACACCGCAAGGAACATCGAAGCCATGGCTCCCGATGTCGTCATCATCAGGCACAAGTTCAGCGGATCCCCTTACATGCTCGCTGACCGCCTGGATTGTTCCATCGTTAACGCGGGTGACGGGTCTCATCAGCACCCCAGCCAGGGGCTCCTGGATATCTTTACCGCAAGGGAAAGGAAGGGGGACCTTACTGGTCTCAAGGTTGTCATTGCTGGTGATATCACCCACAGCCGGGTGGCCCGTTCCGACATCTACGGGTTTACCGCCATGGGGGCCAACGTGCACGTTACAGGCCCGCCGACCATGATTCCTGTAGGCATTGAGGCGATGGGAGCGACGGTCCAGCCGTCTTTCGAGGCGGCCATCGAAGGCGCTGATATCATAATCATGCTGAGGATACAGTTGGAGAGGAAAAGTGGGATGCTGATCCCCAGTCTCAGGGAGTATGCCAGGTTCTTTGGCCTCAACGCCGAGCGCCTTGCGATTGCAAATAAAGATGTTCTCGTCATGCACCCGGGGCCGATCAACAGGGGTATCGAAATATCCTCGGAGATAGCCGATGGACCTTACAGTGTAATTCTTGACCAGGTGGAAAACGGGGTGGCAGTGAGAATGGCCATCCTCTATCTCCTTAGTGGAGGAATCGATGAAATGGTTGATTAGCGGCGGACGGATCGTGGATCCTGCTTCGGGCAGGGACGAGGTGGCTGACCTCCTCCTTGAGGACGGTTTGATCAAAAGAACAGGCCAGGGGGTCAAGGCTGCCCGCGGGGTTAAGACGGTGGATGCTTCCGGTCTGCTTGTCGTTCCGGGGCTCATTGACATGCATTGCCATCTGAGGGAACCCGGGTTTGAATACAAGGAGACTGTGGCCTCCGGCTGTGCGGCGGCCGTAAAGGGCGGTATTACATCGGTAATGTGTATGGCAAACACCGATCCTGTCAACGATTGCGCCTCGGTGACAGCCTATATTCTGGCCAAGGCATCCCAGGCCGGTCTGGCACGGGTATTCCCCATAGGAGCGATCACCAAAGGGATGCAGGGCGAATCCCTGGCCGAGATGGGGGAGCTGGCCCATAGCGGGTGTGTGGCAGTGTCTGATGATGGCCGGCCGGTGCGCAGTGGCGGCATCATGCGCAGGGCCATCGAATACTCGGCCGCTTTCGGCCTCCTGGTCATCGATCACGCTGAGGATTTGAGCATCGCCGGTGAGGGTGTTATGCACGAGGGTTTTGTGTCCACCATGCTGGGTCTCGAGGGGATACCGACAGCCGCTGCGTTGTCCCAAATAGCCAGGAACATAGCCCTTGTTAGGGAATTCGGAGGTCGGATCCACATTGCCCACGTAAGTTCGCGAAGCGGGGCGGATCTGATCCGTAACGCCAAAGCCGAGGGCCTGTCCGTAACCGCAGAAACCTGCCCTCACTTTTTCACCCTGGATCACGAGGCTGTAAGGGGTTTCGATACAAACGCGAAGGTGAACCCGCCCCTGAGTACAGCAGATGATGTTGAGGGGATCATCGAAAGCCTCGCCGACGGGACGATAGATGTGATCGCCACCGATCATGCCCCGCACCACAGGGATGAAAAGGACCGGGAGTTTGACCTGGCCGCCTTCGGTATCTCCGGTTTTGAAACGGCTTTGGCATTGACCCTCGGTCTCGTACATAAAGGCCGTCTGCCCCTGATGGAGGCCATCGCCAAGTGGACGGTGAACCCTGCCAAGATCGTGGGGCTGCCGGGGGGCACTCTTGCCGAGGGCGCTCATGCCGATGTGACCCTATTGGATGCGGAGGCTCAGTGGACGGTAGATCCTACCCTGTTCCTTTCCAAGGGTAAGAACACCCCCTTTGCGGGAACGAAGCTGAAGGGGGAGGTGGCAAACACCTTCGTGGGGGGGAGGATGGTGTATGACAGGAATGAAGGGATAATTGTTAAACAGGAATAGGGAATAGGGAAGGAAGAAGTATGAAGGGTGAAGGATGAAGGAAGAAGGAAAAGCACTTAATAACATAACTTGGAACGGGTTTTAGGTTATAGAAGGGTTGGAGGTTACTCCCTCCTCCCTCCTTCCCTATTCAATAAACAGGAGTTTCCATGTCCAGCCTCGCGCAGATCTTAAAGAACAACAAACCTCGTGCCACTCTTGCCCTCGCCGACGGGACGGTCTTTCGCGGCTGGGGTTTCGGAGCCGAGGGCATTACGGTGGGGGAGGTGGTCTTTAACACCTGCATGACCGGTTACCAGGAGGTCCTCACCGATCCATCCTATCATCGACAGATCGTCGTTATGACACCCGTTCAGATAGGCAACACAGGGGTCAATCCCAGGGATGATGAGTCGGAAAAACCCCATGTGTCCGGTTTTGTTGTGCGGGAGAGTTCCACGGTGACAAGCAACTGGAGAGCGGAGGAGGGGTTGGAGTCCTGGCTGGCCGGAAACGGTATCATCGGGATTGAGGG
>JALHUC010000416.1 GCA_022865845.1 bacterium
GACCTTCGCTACACACTGGACCAGAGGCCGCCTCTGGCCAGGAATTTCCTTTACGCCATACAGTGGCTGGTGGTGGTGCTGCCCCTGGTGGTGATATCGGCTCGCCTGATGGCGGAATTCCTTGAGATGAATGGGGCCGAGGCTTCAGTCCTTTTCCAGAAGATGCTGCTTCTTGTGGGCATTGTGACTGCCGTCCAGTGTTTCCGAGGGCACAGGTATCCTTTGGTGGACGGTCCCTCTGCGGCTCTCCTGTTGTCGGTGGCAGCCCTTGCATCTGAGGGTTATGGTGCAGTGCTGGGTGGGATGCTCACCGGAGGCCTTCTTCTGTTTCTTCTGGGAGCAACAGGTCTGGTGGACAGGTTGACAGCCTTGTTTACCGGCCGGGTTGTGGGTGTGGTTCTTATCCTTATTTCGCTTACCTTTCTTCCATACCTGTACCCAATGGTCATCGGCAAGGGACCGGACCGGCCGAATGGGGATCCTGTCACCCTGGTTGTGGCAGTTGTGGTAACGTTAGCTATCATATTGATATCAAACTTTGGAAAGGGCTATTTCAGGAACCTTTCCATCCTTCTGGGTATTTTGTTGGGGTACGGTATTATGGCGGCGGGAGGAAGGCTGGACCTGACTTTTGTGAGCAGCGTGCCTTTTCTGTCGGTTCCCTGGCCGCTGCACGGCCCTCGTCTGGAGTTTTCTTTTGCGGGAACAGTCTCCTTTTTTATGGCCAATCTGGCGGTGCTCATTAACGGGCTTGGAAGTTTTACCGCTGTGGCCAAGGTGGTGGGAGAGGAGGGTCTGGAAAAGCGGGTCAAAAGAGGGATCACATTAACGGGGGTGAGCGGCATGCTGGCAGCCCTGACGGGGACACTGGGAACGGTGAGCTACTCCCAGAGCCCGGGAGTTATCATGGTAACCCGTGTGGGCAGCCGATATCCGGTTCTTCTTTGTGGGATCATAATGTGTGTTCTCTCCTTTTTCACCAGGTTCACGGCGATCCTCGTCAGTGTACCTGAAGGGGTGGTGGGAGCGGCCCTCCTCGTTACTCTGGCAGCCATGGTCGGTCTGGGCATCTCTATAATAGGCAGTGAATCGGGTGGAGATAACATAAGGGATCACCTGGTGGTTGGGCTTCCCTTGCTCCTGGGCACGAGCGCGTCCTTGCTGCCACCCGGGTTCCTGGAAACCCTTCCAACTGCTGTTAAGGGGCTTGTGGGGAACGGACTCATCGTGGGGATAACAGCGGTACTGTTGCTTGAGCACGTTGTGCTCAAGGAGTCCAAAGGGCAAGGTCCAAAGTCCAAAGTTTAAGCTTTTGCAAAACAGGAACTGTAGTGCCCTATTTGGAAATATTGAATCTTGAATAATATTGTATGCACCCCGCACCTATGGTTAGTAGCTTCAGGTTTTCTCAGTCTGCCCTTCGATCCAGCCATTGGCGGGATCGAAGGGCAGACTCAGTGGAAAAAACATCGCCTTTATAGCAACCGCGCTTTCCCAGGATTACAGACTTTCTCTGCGAACTCTGCGCCTGGCCTGCCAGCCCTGAGCTTGTCGAAGGGCGAGAGAAAACATCGCTTCTATAGAAAGCGGGATCGCTTCACATGGGTGACGGTTCGCGATGACAAACAAGGCTGGATCCCGGGTCCTTCCAATCACCCCCTCCTCAATCCTCCTCCCTCCACAGGGGGAGGAAATATTCAGAAGTTGGGCAATTTTAGGGTTCGCGATGACAGGCAAGGCTGGATTCC
>JALHUC010000002.1 GCA_022865845.1 bacterium
AGTTCGGGGGAGGCTGTAGAATGTTGGAAAAGTTGACCAGTAGCGCGTCTGCAGCAGTGGAGAGCCCCGGTCCTGATCCGAAGATCGACCTGCGAGTCGCGTCAGGAGCAGCCGAAATAGAGGCACACTTTAAGATACGCAGACAGGTTTTTGTGGAGGAGCACGGTCTTTTCGAAGGTACGGACCGTGACACCCATGACGACGAAGGGATCCATATCGTCGCCTGCCTGAGCGGGAAGATCGTTGGTGCCGTCAGGTGCTATCCGGAAGGTGAAGGAGTCTGGTACGGAGGGCGACTTGCAGTCCATCCTGATTTCAGGAAATACGATCTGGGTGCCCGTCTTGTCCGGAAGGCTGTCGAAACCATGGAAGGCACTGCCGGTGTCACTCGTTTCCTTGCCAATATTCAGATTCAGAATGTACGATTCTTCAAGAGGCTGGGATGGATCAGGATCGGCGAGCTTTTCCTGTACCGGGGAGTGCGTCACCAGGTCATGGAGAAGGTCCTTGGCCGGTGTGCTGAATGAAGGTCCAAGCAAGGTTCCTGGAAAACTACAAGTTCGAGTTAACCTCCGGAGAGTCTTCTATCATTTCCGACCAGTCCCCGAAATACGGGGGCGACGGTGCCGGGCCCATGCCCAGCGAACTCTTCCTCTGGGCTATTGCCTCATGCATGGGTCAGGCCATCGTTCATATCAGTGGGAAACTCCATGAGGAGATAGGCGAGCTGAGGCTGACCGTCGAGGGGATGAAACACCCCGAGGAGTTTAGATATTCCAGGATAATCATCAGAGTCCAGGGCGATTGCCAGGGAGACCGTCTCAGGGAGATAGTAACAATAGCGAGCACTCACTGCTTCATCTCTAATTCTCTCAGGGATGACATCGAAATCGAGATAAAGACAGGTATCGACACATGACGGATCTCAACCAGGAAGTGAAGGTTGTTAACATCGGTTTGGAGGGTTTCTCCGACGAGCTGCGGTCCCTGGACGTTCCGGTTGTCCAGGTCCAGTGGCAGCCTCCCGCGGGCGGGGACAAGAGGCTCATCGGCGCTCTGGCCCGGCTCAGCGGCAGGAAATACGACAGGGCCAACGAGCTTACGGTGGCAAGGATGCTAAGAAGCCGTCCCATCTGGGTGGACGTGGACAGTGCCGGGAAGGTTATTCCTGGAATGCAGCCGAACCATATCCTGCATTCCGGCCCTCCAATCTCCTTCGAGGAGATGTGCGACCCGCAACAAAGGGCGGTGGAGGGTGCGGCAGTTTTCGAAGGGTGGGTTAAAAACAAGGCACAACTGAGAAAAAAGCTGCACAGTGGTGAACTGGTGCTCGCGCCCAACTACATCCTCAACAGCGTCGGACCAATGTGCGGGGTCATCACCCCGTCCATGGCAGTGATCGAAACCCGGAACGCGGCTTTTCGGAACAGGTCATGGTCCACCTTCAACGAAGGCAAAGGGAACGTCCTCTGGATGGGGACCTACGATGACGGGACCATCGAAAGGCTGAAGTGGATGGCCACCGTCCTTGGCCCCGGGCTGAAGGAGGCCCTGAAGCACAGTAAGGGCGGGATCGACCTGTTCGGCATCCTTTCAGAGGGCACACAGATGGGAGACGAGGCCCACGCCCGGAGCGCCGCGTGCAGCTCCCTGCTGCTCCAGCGTCTCTACCCGCTGCTCCTGAAGACAAGCCTGGACAAGAAGACGATCCTGGAGATCGTGGAATTCATCATCAGCAACAACCATTTTTTCCTCAACCTGACCCTCACCGCCTGCAAGGTGACGGCCGATGCGGCCCACGGGGTCAAGAATTCCACAATCGTTACGGGTATGAGCAGGAACGGCGTGGATTTCGCTCTCAGGGTGGGCGGTGCTGCCGACAAGTGGTTCATCTCCGGGACCGCCCCCATGGACGAAGCCATATACTATTCAGGCTACTCCCTCGAGGATGCGGCCGGTGACATCGGCGACAGCGCCATCATCGAGACCGTGGGCCTGGGAGGGATGGTCATAGGGGCTGCCCCCACCATCAGTTCCTTCGTCGGTGGGACCATGAAGGACTCCCTGCAGGCCATGAAGTCGATGAAGAGCATATGCCAGGGAGTGAACCCGAAATTCGCGCCGGCGGCAGTGGACTTCATGTCAGCCCCTGTCGGCATAGACATCCGCAAGGTCATCAAAACCGGGGTCACGCCTATTATCGACACCGGAGTTATCCACAAATCCTCCGGGATCGGCCAGATCGGCGCCGGTATCGCCAGGGCGCCCATGGGAGTGTTTGTCAAAGCCCTTAACTACATGGAGAAAAACAGTGAATAAACCGGTTGCAGTAGTAGCTTTCGGCGGAAACGCTATTTTGAATTCCAACGAGGACATGTCCTTCGAGACCCAACTGAAGAACGCCCAGGAGACCTGCCGCCAGCTGCTGGCTATCCTGCACAAGAGGTACGAAATGGTCTTAGTGCACGGCAACGGTCCCCAGATCGGGAACCTGCTCTTACAGTTTGAGAACGCGCGGGACCTCCTTCCCGTGCCCCCCCTCGACATGGCCGTCGCGTCGTCCCAGGGTCTCCTGGGGCACATGCTTCTCATCAGTATGCGCACGGTGCTGGAAGAAGAACGCCTCCAGAAGGAGGTGACCGCCATCCTCACCCAGGTGGTCGTGGACGAGAACGATCCCGCCTACCTGAAGCCCACCAAACCCGTGGGGCCCTTCTACACCATGGAGCGAGCTGAGGAACTGAGGAGGGAGAAAGGGTGGCACATAGTGGAGGATTCCAATCGGGGTTTTAGGAGGGTGGTCTTTTCACCCCGCCCGAGGAAAATCCTCGCCCTCAACACCATCAAGCAGCTCCTCGAAGCTGGAACGATTGTCATCGCCTGCGGCGGCGGGGGGATCCCCGTGAACTACAAGACGGGGCAAGTCATAGGAACCGAGGGTGTCATCGACAAGGACTTCACCGCCTCCCTCCTGGCATACAACCTCAACGCCGAGCTTTTCATGATCCTGACCGGGGTTGATACTGTCAGCGTAGATTTCGGGAAATCCACACAAAGGTCGGTTGCCGAAATGACGGTGACGGAGGCCAAAGGGTGGCTGGAAGAAGGGCAGTTCCCCGCCGGCAGCATGGGTCCCAAGATCGCGGCCGCGGTGGAGTTCATCGAAAGGGGCGGCAAAGAGGTTATCATCGCCGGTACGAGGAATGTGGTGGAGGCCCTGAACCATGGCAAGTGCACCAGGATAATCGCCGATAAACAGTAACACCTTCATCAGGGGCTAGCCCATGTCATTCAAAACAACCGTAAGAAAAAACCAGTACCATGATTCCGTCCGCCTGATGAACATCTCCAGGGAGGCCAGCTCTCTGGAAGGCGTGAGCAGGGTCCTGGCTCTCCTTGGAACGGAAGGCAACAAAAAGATCCTGAGAGACCTGGGATTCGCAGACGAAGCGGTGGAGGCCTCTACCCCCAGCGACTTAATCATCTGCGTGGAGGCTGGCAGTGATGGCGGTTTCGAAGCCGCTGTGCAGGAGGTGGATCGACTGCTGAACGAGGCCTCACACGCCTCATCGGAGCAGATGCCCGCCCAATCCCTCGACGAGGCCGTTCAGGAGATGCCCGACGCCAACTTCGCCCTTGTCTCCATCCCCGGAGAGTTCGCCAGGCTCGAGGTGACGGAAGCCCTGGAGAGGGGGCTGAACGTAATGCTCTTTTCCGACAACGTCTCCATCGAGGACGAACTGTTCCTCAAGGATCTGGCCCTCAGCAAGGGCCTGCTCATGATGGGCCCCGACTGCGGGACCGCCATAATCAACGGGGTGCCGCTCGCCTTCGCCAACGTGGTGCCCAGAGGGGGAATAGGGATCGTCGGAGCCTCCGGAACAGGCATCCAGGAGATCACCTGCCTCATCGACAGAATGGGCGGAGGAGTTTCCCACGCCATCGGGGTGGGTGGTAGGGATCTGAGCGAGAAGATAGGCGGCAGAATGATGGTATCTGCCATCAGGATGCTTGGGGAGGATCCGGCCACTAAATCCTTGATCCTGATCTCCAAACCGGGAGCACCTGACTCAACCAGGAGGGTTCTCAGAGAGGCGCGTAAAACTGGCCTTCCCACGGTGGTCTGTCTCCTGGGGAAGGGTGAACTGCCCAGGGGAGGAAGGAGCCTCACCTTCGTGAAGTCCCTGGAGGAGGCAGCGCTGGCCGCCATGGGGGAAAAAACCTTTGCCGAACCCCGTTCCGAGGAACTGACCCGGCGTATCCGTGAGATGCCTGCCGGCAGGAAATATTTGCGCGGACTCTTTTCAGGGGGCACGCTCTGCTACGAGGCCCTTCTGCTCATGGATGGGGCCATGAAGGTCAAGTCCAATATTGGCTTTGGAGGAAGATTCAGCGGTAAAGCGACCTACAAGGGGCACTACTGTTTAGATCTGGGGAGCGACGAGTTTACTCAGGGACGGCCCCACCCCATGATCGATTCAACGCTGCGGCAGGAATACCTTGTGGATGCCTATCGGGATCCGAGCAGCAGGGTCATTCTCCTGGATGTGGTGCTGGGGTACGGTTCCACTGCTGACCCCGCAGGTGACATGGCGACCGCACTGGTCGAGGCCAGGAAAACAGTGGCGGGGGACGGCCCCATCGTCCTGGCTCACGTTTGCGGCACCGAGGGGGATCCTCAGTCCATGGAGCTGCAGGAAGCTAAATTGAGGGAGGCAGGTGTGTTCCTCTTCCCAACCAACGCTGAAGCGGTTCGCGCCGCCCTGGACGCTTTTCAGGTTTAAGCGTCCCTTGCCGTGGAGCTGATCCGGCACACCGGCATATTCAAGGAAAACAGGAGGAAGAATGAACCAGAAGGCCCGCGAACGTCTGGAGGAAAGCCTCGGGAATAAGGTTTCTTTCGATAAACAAATCCTCGCAGCCTATGACCATGACATAGGCGAAATGCCGGCCCTGGTCATGTCCATGGTCGACAACACCCCGGAGGCAGTGGTTGCCGCCGATACTGTGGATGACGTTCGGAACTGCCTTAACGCGGCTCGCGAGTTAGGGATCCCGGTGACCCCCAGGGGCCAGGCCAGTTCGGGGTATGGCGGAGCGATCCCCACCAGGGGAGGCATCGTCCTGGACATGACCGGCATGAACCGCGTCATCAGTATGGACAAGGATAACCTTACCGTTGATGTGGAGCCGGGGGCGGTGTGGGATGAGCTGTCCCGGCAGCTCAACAAGTCTGGCATGGACAACTGTATTGTCCCCACCAGCGCCCCTTCTTCCACCGTGGGTGGATGGTTCGCCATGGGCGGGGTGGGGCTGGGCAGCCTGGCCTACGGAAGCATCAGGGACGTAGTGCAGGAGATAGATGTGGTGGCCCTGGAGGGCGAAGTTGCGACCTTGTCCGGAGAGGAAATGGACCTGCACTACCAGACGTGCGGCATCCTCGGCGTCGTAACCAGGCTCCGTCTGACTTGCCGTATCGCCGAAGAGATGCGCCCCTTCGCCGTCGCCCTTTCGGACGCCGCTGCTGTGCAGGCGTTCTCCCAGGCGGCTTGCGAAGAACTGACACCATATGCCATCTCGGTCCACTCCCCGGGATATGTCGGGATGAGGAAGGAAATGGGTGAGGATGAGGCGGTGCCGGGGGACTCCTTCCTGGTGATAATTGCCATCCCCGTCGGGTCCTCCGACGAGGGCGCCCTGAGGAGGGTGGCCGTGGCTCACGGCGGAGAGGTCCTGGCTGATGAGATCGCTCATCACTCCTGGAACGACCGTTTCTATCCCATGCGCATCAAGAAGCTGGGACCGTCGATCCTGGTGGGCGAGTTCTACCTTCCCCTGGACAGCTTCAGCAGTGTGGTGGAGGAGATCCAGACAGATCTCCAAAGGGACCTGCTGGGAATGGAGATCTTTGTCCTGAAGGGCGGACGGGTTGCTGTCCTGGTTTACATACTGGACGATGCTGGCAGCTTCTTTTACCAGTTCCGTATGGCCAAAGCCCTCAGGCCCGTTCGGGCCGCGGAACGCGGCGGTGGTTCCCTTTACACTGCCGGCCTGTGGTTTGCGTCCCGCTCGCGGGAGATACTGGGCTCGAAGAAGTACGATGCGGTGACACGCCGCAAGAAGGTCGTCGATCCCAAAGGACTTCTCAATCCGGGGAAGATCGTTTCTCCCAGGGTGAGGTTCCTGCCTTTATTTGATGTCAGCACCATGGTGGATCTTTCGTCAAGACTTGCGTCTCCGTTAGCGAAGCTCCTCATCTACAAACGGCCTCACAGGGAAAGGGTGGAAAGCTAAGATGGGAAATAATAGGGCTGGATCTTCCGGAAAGACCAACATAACCGGCGACCTATCGTATTCCGTTGATACCTGTGCCAGGTGCGGGTTCTGCAAGCCGGTGTGCACCACTTATCCCTTCGGGAACGGGTTCGAGGCTTTCTCGCCCCGTGCCAAGGTGCACTACATCAAACAGGTACTGGAGGGCAAACAGAAGCTGACCCCCGAGTGGGTGGATCGCCTCTACCAGTGCACCACATGCGAGAGGTGCGTGGAGAACTGCCAGACCGAGATATCCCTTGTCCACCTCTGGGAGGCGCTCAGGGCCGAGACGGTGCGGCAGGGGATAGGTCCCATGCCTATGCACGCCAAGATGCGTGAGGCTGTGGATGAGTACAACAATCCCTACGGCGAACCAAAAGAGGAGCGGAATAAATGGATGCAGCCCGATCACAGCCCCACAGAGGGGGCCGAACTCCTTGTTTTTGGAGGCTGCACAGGCTCCTACCGGATGACGGCCATGCTCAGGACCGGGGTCACAATCCTTCAGCGAATGGGCATACCCTACGCCTACGCGGGGCCGAATGAGATGTGCTGCGGGAGTCCCATTCTCCGGACGGGACAGCTTGAATCGGCCAGCCGCCTCATCGGCACCAACCTGGACCTTTTCGAGGAAATGGGTATCAAGGAGATCGTCTCACCATGCAGTGGTTGTTCCAAGACTATTAAGCATGACTATCCGAAATGGGCTGAAAAACTCAACAAGAATTGGTCGGGCAAGGTCCAGCACTTTTCTGAGCTATACGTCGAACTGCTTCGTGACGGAAGGATAAAGCCCACCAGGAGGATCGAGAAAACGGTCACTTATCACGACCCTTGCCACCTGGGGCGGGCACAGAGGATCTTCGACGAACCAAGGGAGATCCTCAGGGCCATCCCCGGTCTCAAGCTGGTGGAGATGGAGTTTAATGCTGAAAACGCCCGGTGTTGTGGCGCCGGGGGCGGTGTCAAAGGTCACTATCCTGAGATGGCGGCGCAGATTGCGGACAAGAGGGTCCTGGAGGCTGTGGAAACAGGTGCGGATTTACTCGTTACGATGTGTCCCTTCTGCCAGGCGAGCTTCACCCAGTCTATTGATAAGCTGGGCGTGAATATTGAACTCATCGGTGTAGAGGAACTGCTCCTCCAGTCCGTGGAGGGTTGAGATGGAAACAGGTTCCATCGGATGCGCCGTCTACGAAGCGGCGAAATCAGGAATTGAGGGGAAGGTAACCTCCGTTTTTGAGCGCTCCGCTCACCTCGAGTCCGGGGCGATGATAATCACCCTCGGCGGCCTCGACCTGCCCGCCCACCCCTTCACCATCCGCTGTCCCAACCCGCCCGGAAGGTTGCGCTCTGGACAGGAGTTCATGCTGGGGGAGGGGACCCTTTCCATGCCGGGTTCCTGCGTTCTGGAAGTCCGGGATTACGAAGTCTTCAGTCCTGCCATGAAGGTCGAGACAATGGCCGGAACCCAGGAGATGCTCCGTGCCCTTCAGGCTGCAAGGATCGTTGTCGCCACCACCTCCTTCAGGGATGGTTTTCACTCTTTCGTCATGGGAGGGCCCATGCACGGTATGATAACCCAGGCAGTCCTTCCCCTCATCCAGCGGATGGGGGATGCCCTTTGCGACAGGGATTGGGAGGGGATGGTTTCAGTGGGGACTGACCTTGGCGGGGTGGGCGAGGGCCTGACCCCTTCCGGGGACGACTACCTGGTGGGGCTCACGGCTGCACTCCATTTTCATCGTGCCAGCGGAGGAATCGGGCCCGACGCGCGCCATCTCGAAGCCCTGGCGGAGAGGGCCGCAGAACGTACGTCGCCTTTCTCCGGCCAGAACATCAGAGCCGCCGCCGGCGGCTGGGTTGCCGATGTGGTTGCCCAATGGCTCACTTCCCTTCATCTGGGCGACTTCGAGGGGGTGAAGGTGGACACCCGCGCCCTTCTCTCCTTCGGCCACTCGAGCGGTGTGGACACCTTCGCCGGGATGGTGATGGGGCTTTCATCCGTCCTGGAGGAGAGATGAAAGAACGAGCCCGCCTTTCTGAGCTGGTGGAGTACCTCAGAAACTCTCAGCAGTTCCTTCACAAAAAGGAGATATTCTCCGTCACGGGAGGGGTGGGGTCCAGGGTCTCCGAGGGGGGAATCCTCAACGGTGACGACGCCGCAGCTATCCCTGACGGTGATGGATTCCTGCTGTTTGCCGCTGAAGGGGTCCTGCCGTCCCTGGTGAGGTCCGACCCCTTCTTCGCGGGAAGGAGCGCGGTGCTGGCCAACGTGAACGACATCTATTCCATGGGTGGACGTCCCCTGGCCATCGTGGATGTGATCTGTGCCGAGGAAAGTGCCATGGCCTCGGAGATCTACCGTGGCATCGTGGATTTTTCCCGGCGCCTTCAGGTTCCGGTGGTCGGGGGACACACCCATTTGGATGAAGGTCCGCCATCGGTTTCTCTCGCGATTCTGGGCAGGGCCAAAAAGATCATAACAAGTTTCGGTGCCTGTCCCGGCCAAAGCCTGGCCCTCTTGTACAACCCCGATGGGAAATGGATGAACGAGTACGGGTTCTGGAACTGTCTGCCGGGCAGGACCGGTTCCGAACAGGTAGGGGATCTGGAGCTCCTCCCCCTGGCTGCCGAAGCTGGTTTTGTGACCACGGGTAAGGACGTGAGCATGTCCGGCATAGCCGGGACCGCACTCATGATGGTGGAGGCCTCGGGAGTGGGCGCTGAGATAGACCTGGATAGGGTCCCGGTCCCCGACGGGATCCAACTGGACCGGTGGCTGCTTGCCTACAACTCCTTCGGGTTTCTGCTGGCGGTGGAAGACAGGCATTGGGAGAACCTCGTGGATATGTCGGTTTCGCGTTCGTTGGAATTCCTGCGGATCGGGACAATCATTGAGGGGTCAGAGCTCGTCCTGTCCAGAGGGGGGCAGAGTGAGGTGCTGTGGGACTGGGCGAAGGAGCCGTTCCTTGGGTTCAAGTGACGTGAGCCGAAAGGGACCATCCTGGGGGATCGAGAGCCGGTTCTTCCTGCCTAACGAAGACGCAGGGATGGTGCGTGAGGCGATCTGCTTGCTGGAAAGCGATCCGGTCTCGGCGGTTTTTGTAGGTGGTTCAGGGCTCCTGGTCGCGGAGGTGGCAAGGTCACTGCCCGAGACGTCCAGGGCCACATTTGTGGACATATCCTCCTCCCAGGTCGAGTACTTCAGGGAGTTTCTGGAGGCCCTGGAGGCGAGCGACTCTCCGGAGCAGCTCAGGGGGTGGTTTTCAAAGACGGTCTATCCGCGGCTTAAGGACCACTTTCTGGAGGTCCGAAATAGCTTGTATAGAGAGGACCAGGTCTTCATGGCGATGGAGTCGCTCTTCCAGCTGAAGTTCTTTTTCGAGGCAGAGCCCTTCCATCAGACAAAGAGAGCGATGAGGTCTATCGAGGTGGTGCATGATGACATCGCCAACTTCCTGGAAAGAGGGGTGCGGAGGCACGATTTTGTTTACCTGAGCAACGTGCTGGACTATATTCCGCCCGAAATGCTGGATAGTCTTCTGGGCCAGTGCAAGTTGACAGATGCGGCGGTCTATGCGCTGCTAACGGAAGCATGCGGGGACCGTGAAGCCGTGTTCGGCGCCACTGACCGTGCCGGCTACACTGTGCACCCCGGGAGTGCTGAACTCTCGGCCAGGAACAGAGGGCTCGGGTCCCGGACGCTGGATCGACCCTGGAACCGGAAGGGCGAGATCATGGTGCTTGTTCCTGGATAGGGTTTCCGGGGATAGGGTATCCGGCCGAAGAGGCCGAAGTCGCTGTTCTTCAGGTGTCTTAAAGCGATTTGCGGTCCCTCCAAAGGGGTGGCCCAGAGTGTCGTGGTAAAGAGGACAACAAGATGGTGATAGAGGGATGAGTTTCTCCCTGGTCAGCCAGCAGGAGAGAGGAAGTTCGATGAAAAACAGGCTTGTTTTGGTTGCCCTCACAGTGGGGGCAATGATGTTGGCATTCTCCGCATGTAACCGGTCTTCCCCAGTTAAGGGTGCTGCGCCAGAACCGGTGAGGATGGCCTACCTTCAGAATGACATCCACCATCTTGCCCTCTGGGTTGCCCTGGAAAAAGGGTTTTTCCAGGAGGAAGATGTTGAGGTGGAGATAGCAGGAATATTCAGGGCAGGGCCGGAAGTGATGAGTGCTTTCGTTGCCGGAGCTCTGGACATGGCATATGTAGGGGAAGCCCCCACAACTTTTGCCGCCGCTAACGGGACCGCCGATGTGAAGGTGGTAGCACAGGTTAACACCGAGGGCTCGGCTCTGGTCGTATCGACTGGGCCAGAGGCGATAACTCGGGTTTCAGATCTGAAGGGAAAGACCATCGGGGTGCCCGGCCACGCTACCGTTCAGGATTTTCTAGTCAAGAAGGCGCTCGTGAAGGCCGGGATCGATCCCTCTAACGTCAACATTCTCATCATCAAGCCCCCCGAGATGATAAGCGCGCTGCGAACGGGCCAGATCGACGCCTTCATCGCCTGGGAGCCGTACCCGGCCAAGGCCTTCGAGATGGGAGTGGGCAGAAATCTGGCCACCTCAAAAGACATCTGGGCCGACCACCCATGCTGCGTGCTTGTCACCGACTCGACCTATCTCAAGTCCGATCCTGAAAAGGTGAAGAAGGTTCTCAGAGCCCACGTCAGGGCAACCGAATATATCGGTGACCACCCCGAGGAGGCGGTCCTCATCGGGGTCAAGTACACAGGCATGGACGAAGCTTCGGTCCGGCGGGCCCTCCAGTCCGTGACTTACACCTACGTTCCCAGCGTGGAGGGAGAGATGGAATATGTGCGCTTCCTGTCGGACCTGGGATATATTACCGTCGACGACCCTGAGGCCTTCGTCTCCAACCTTATCGTTGGGGAGTTGGTGGATAAGATAGGAACCAGATGAGAGGAAAGCGGCTCATTCCGCCCCTCGTAGCCATTGCCGTCTGGCAGATCATTACAACGGTGGGGGGGGTTCCATCCTACAAGTTACCATCCCCCCTTCAGGTGCTTGGTGGCTTGAAGGACCTGGCTGTGGTGGGCCTTCCGCCGGGGCATCTGCTGCACACTCACGCCCTGTACAGCCTCAAGAGGGTCTTCCTGGGCTACTCCCTGGCGGTCTCGGTGGGAATACCCCTCGGGATAGCGGTGGGCTGGTCCAGGAGGGTTCGTTTCGTGGTGGAACCGTTCATCGAACTGCTGCGGCCCATTCCGCCCCTGGCGTGGATACCCATCGCCATCCTCTGGTTCGGCATCGGCATCAAATCCGCTGCTTTTATCATCTTTCTTGGAGCGTTCTTTCCAATCCTCCTCAATACCTCAGCGGGAGTCCTGGCGGTGGACCCCCTGCTCATCGAGGCAATGAGGACGCTAAACGGCAAGCCCAGGGATATTATTTTTAAGGTGCTCATACCCGGTTCCATACCCTCCATCATAACCGGTATGAGGATCGGAGTGGGCCTTGGCTGGATGACCCTGGTGGCGGCCGAGTTCTCGGGGGTCAAGCAGGGTTACGGACTGGGTTACATGATAATGACGGCGAGGGACATTCAGCGTCCGGACGAGATCCTCGCCGGGATGTTCTTCATCGGTGTCGCGGGGTTTGTCATCGACGGGTCACTGCGGCTATTGGAAAAAAGTCTGATCAAATGGCGATAGAGGGCAGAGTATTTATATGGCGGTGAATCTGAAACTATCCAGGATAACGAAAACCTTCCCCGAGAACGGCTCCCTCAGCCAGGTGCCGGTTCTGGACAACCTCGACTGCATTATCGAAAGCGGGCAGTTCTTCTCCATTGTCGGCCCCAGCGGCTGCGGCAAGACCACCCTGCTGAGGATAATAGCCGGTCTGGAGAAGGCCTCGGAGGGGCAGATCCTCCTCAACGGTGACGCCATAACGGACAATGACCGACGGGTGGGGCTGGTGTTTCAGGAGTTCGCCCTCTTCCCCTGGAGGACTGCTCTCCAGAACATCGAGATAGGCCTGGAGATCAACGGTGTCCCCAAAGCCGAAAGACGTGAGGAAGCCCTGAAATACGTGCGGGAGTTCGGACTGGAAGGCTTTGAGAACACCTTCCCGAAGATGCTGTCGGGTGGGATGAAGCAGAGGGTCGCCATTGCCCGCACCCTTATATCCAACCCGGAGGTCGTTCTGATGGACGAGCCCTTTGGCTCTCTGGACAGTAAATCACGCATCGATATGCAGAATTTTCTCCTGGATGTCTGGGAGCAGCGGAAGATGACGGTGGTGTTCGTCACCCACAGCGTGGACGAGGCTGTCTACCTGGGTGACAGAGTGCTGGTCCTGGGCAAGCGGCCCTCCAGGATAATGGAAACCTTCGATGTGGAGATATCCAGGCCTCGGGATCGGGCAAATCCTGCCCTGTTGGAAATGAGGGAGAGGATCTTCGGGCTGTGTGCGAGGGCATAACGATACAATTTTGATAACCTCGCAAAAAGTCTCTTCGAGCCGTTTTGCAAGGCGGTCACGCCTTGGCGTGATCCCTTTTCTCACGAAGTGAATCCGCCCCACGCCGCAGGCGTGGCCCCCACCCCAGTCCCGCCGATGGCGGGACTGCTTGATGGACTTTTTGCGAGTCCATCAATTTGGCCCAGGGACCGTAGTGTTCGCACCGGATGACTGTTAGAGGGCAGGATGAAATGACATCTACGATCCCGAACCTCCATGTCCTTAGCCCCGGTTTTCTTCGCAGAGCCCCGAACGGCGCTATTCTTGAAGCCAGGTCATCCGTAACCCTGATCTGTACGGGGCGGATGAATATTATCATCGACACGGGGTTCCCAGGTGACGGAGACATCATCCTGGAAGGGCTGGAGGGGGTTGGTCTGAAGCCGTCAGGTGTGGATGTGGTGGTCAATACCCATGATCACAAGGACCATACCGGCGAGAACCGACTCTTCACCGGGGCCAGGATCATCTGCGGATACAGGGGGCTGGAAAAGGATGGTGGCAAGATCCAGGTAGCGCCTGCCGGGATCATTCCGGCTCCGGAGCACCGGATGGTGCTGGACTCCAACGTCCATGTGATCCGTACCCCCGGCCACACCAGGGATTCCATCAGTGTTGTAATAATGGACATCAATTCGGATTTCGCGGGACCCACCGAGACGCTGATAGCCGCGGGTGATGCGTTGCCGACAGAGGCGAACCACCTCAAGGGAGTGCCGCCCGCAATTTCCTATGACAGCAATGTCAGCCTCCAGAGCATGGCCATGATCACCGAAATGGCCGACTGGGTGATCCCGGGCCACGACAAGCCGTTCAGGATCATGGGCTGAACCATCCTCCCTCGACAGTGCCCAGTCGATCGATTTCCTCCGCCCTTCGCACTGAACTTCAAGACACTAGACACCAGCCACCAGATTCTTTATTCTGTTTTCCCACTAAAATGATCGTAATCGTAAAGGAGACACCCCAATGTCCGAAATAACCTTTTCCTGCATGCTGGTGGAAGAGACCGAATCCAAGGCCTTTACCAGAAAGATCACAACCAGAAGTGTTGATGACCTGCCCGAAGGCGACCTTCTGGTCAGGGTTCAATACTCTTCTCTCAACTATAAGGATGCCCTGTCAGCCTCAGGCAACAAAGGTGTATCACGGAAGTTTCCCCACACCCCGGGGATCGACGCGGCCGGGGAGGTCGTCCGGTGTGGTGACGGGGTCTTTGAAGAGGGAGAAAAGGTCCTCGTCACCGGGTACGATCTGGGAATGAACACCCCGGGAGGGTTCGGGCAGTATATTCGTATCCCATCCTCATGGGCAGTGAGGCTCCCTCCTGGGCTCACCCTCAGGGAGGCGATGGCCCTGGGCACCGCAGGGTTTACCGCAGCACTTTGCATCCTGGGGCTTGAAAAGGGAGGAGTCAGACCGGGTGATGGAGAGGTGATTGTCACGGGGGCCACCGGAGGGGTGGGCAGTGTGGCGGTCTCCATCCTGGCTCAGGCTGGATATAACGTCACTGCTGTGACAGGCAAACCGGAAGCTGAAGAGTATCTTGGATCTCTCGGGGCGAAAAATGTTGTGGACAGGGCTGCTGTACTGGAAGGATCCGACCGTCCCATGATGAAGGAACACTGGGCAGGTGCAGTTGATGTGGTGGGAGGTGATACACTGGCCGCCCTTATAAAGGCTACCCGGTATGGAGGTGTGGTCACATGCTGCGGCCTTGTTGGTTCACCTGATCTTTCCATGAGCGTCTTCCCTTTCATCCTTAGAGGGGTCAGTCTCATCGGGATCGATTCGGTACAGGTCCCCATGGAGCCGAGAAAGAAGGTCTGGGAGCGGTTAGCCGGTGAATGGAAACCGGACCACCTGGAAAGCACGGTGACCGAGGTGGGCCTGGAGGAGCTGGACGGCAAGATCAACGATATTCTCGCCGGGAAGGTTACAGGCAGGACGGTGGTAAGACTTTGGGAATAGGGAAGGGTGAATAGGGAAGAGGGAATTGAAATAATAAGAGCCCGGCCAATAGGCCGGGCTCTGCTTTTTTATTAACGAATCATGATGGATGTTGTTTAGCTAGACACTAGAAACCAGACACTGGAAACTGTTTTTTTACCCCGCTGCCTTCGAAATCTTTTCCAGAGGAAAGGAGGTAAAAAGCTGTTCTATGGCTTCCCTCTGGGCTTTCAGATCATCAAGGAACCTTGTCCGTTTTGTATCCATGAACTCCTCAGCGGTTTTTCGATAATAGTCTATGCTGCTGAGCAGGTTTTCCTTGAATTCCTGGAAGTATTTCGTGCCGTTGGTAGTGAGTTCCAACTTGTACTTTTCTATTTCGTTTCGGAGGAATTCGATATTCAGGGACATCTCCTTGATGAACATATGGGGTCGGTCAGAGTTGGTCAGCAGTGAGAGTCTGCCGTAGATGTGTCCAACCATCTCTTCGAGGGAGGAGATCCTGGAAAAGTTTACGATTCCGGGTCCGCAGCAGATGCAGGGGGTAGCGCTGGTGTCGATCCCGAGTTTGACTGTAGCTCCCCCCGACAGGTCGTGGCAGATGCACAATTTGGCCAGTACATCCTCCTTGAGCCACTCGCGCTGTTCTTTTGACAGGTCCTTCTTGCCTTTAAGGCTTTGGACCTTTTGCATTATGTAGTTTCGAGCGGAGAGGCATTCGGGGACCTGGGTGAATTCTGTGTCAAAGATCTTTCCATGCCCTTTGGGGCAAACACTGCCGGGTTTTCCCTCCAGGATGAACTTTCTGCGAGTCTCCTCGCTGGCCGAGGTCCGCAGGCTCCAGAAGGGGACTTTAAGGGGGGACCCGGAGCTGAGGTAAACGTCATCATCAGTGGCGTCGGCCAATTTTTGAAGGTGTTCATCATCAACGTTGGTCACTTCCGGTACGAGGAGAAACGGTGTGCCCCAGCCCGCCTTGTCAACATCGTAATATTTGAGCAGAAACTGGTGTTCGTCAGCCGTTCCTATGCCACCGGCTACGGTGAGGCGGACATCGTGAGGCTCGGTGAGGTTGGGCTGGTATTTGTCGGGCAGCGCCTTCAGGTAGTAATCATAGGTCTGCTCCACCAGTTCATCCTTCTTTTTCCGAAACTCCTCGAGGATGGGGCCCATAAGATGTCCTTTGGCGGCGAAGGCGTGGCCGCCGCAGTTAAGCCCCGATTCGATGCGGTATTCCGATACCCAGAGTCCGCGTTTGGCCAGGAACTTTGCCTGTACCTCGGCAGATCTGTAATCGCTGACCTTAAGGACGATCTGTTTCTTGAGTCGGCCCTTTGTGTTGGGAAAAAAGTCCTCGAAGTGAGCTATGTAGGTGTAAAGCTGGGGGTTAAGACCAGCGGACAGGACTATGGAGGAGCTTAGGGTGCTGTTGGCGTATCCGCGTAGCGCCGAGCGGGCGTCGGAGTATTCCGGGCCCAGGGCCTCGCCCTTTCGGTAGTTCATGCGGTCCACCTTGGTCATGATGTTGACGTCGATGGTGCCGGGAACAGCCGCCAGGCGCAGATCGCTCTGAAGTCGCTCCTTCTCGGCCAGACCCTCTGTCTCAATCATTTGTCGGTACTTTGCCTTGAGCTCGGATTGGGGCAGCAATTCGTAGTAACGGGTTATTTCGCTGCCTGGTTCAAAGGGAGAGGCCTGAAGCTCCTCGACCTGCTTTTTCACCAGCCGATCAACCAGGTTCAGGTAAGCGGTTATGCGTTTGGCGCGGTAATCTTCCTCCTTGCGCCCGATCTCCTCGAAGGGCTCTCCGATCAGCTCAGTATGGTATTTGCGCATCTGTTCGATGAAGGTATCGTCCACCAGAGATATCACTGAAGAAACACCATATCTTGCGATCTTCAAGGGAGTGTCAATGGTAAATCCGATTCCCATGACTGGGATAAAGAAGGTGTGAGCCGAGCCCTGATTTTCATTTTTGGTGATTTCCATTTTTGTGTTTTCCATAGTTTAATCAAGTCGTTATTGTTTGATTTATTCCGGTTGAATTAGTGATCGATTCGCACAGGGGGTTTATGCCGCCTGATCGCAATTCAGTCAACTGGCCAGTATTTAGCGACGGATTATCGCATAACCAGGATAGTGAAGGCAAATGGAAGAGAAAAAATATTCCGAATTGAGAATTTAGCATTGAGAGTTAAAAATAAGCATTCTGAGCGCCCATGTCAAAGGGTAAGAGCCTTTAATCCTTAATTCGGAATCCTCAATTTTCAATCAGATCCTGTCATGGCGCCGCAAAATGGACGGAGCAGTAGAGGAAAAAGGGGTTGGCGATCCCCTTGTATAAAGCGTTGTTCCATATGTAGATCCCTTTGGAGGGGCATGTATCCACCACAGGAAGGAGCCCCTCGGAAACCAGGGTCGCCAGAGTGGGCATGCTGTCATCCACCTGAACGGAGTTCATTCTGATGTACACGTCAGTGGCGACCTGGATATTTTGCCTGTACAGGAGGCAGGTGGTGGCTTTAGCATTGTTCAGACTGATGAGGACTGATGGCATGACGAAGGACGCGATTATTCCCAGGATCGACATGGTTATGAGAAGCTCTATGAGTGTGAACCCGGAGTTTTTTTTCATTGTTCATCTCCGGCCAGAGCATAGGGGATCGGAGAGCTTAAGCTGACAGTGAGTTTCGCCAGCCCGTGCTCACTGGGAGTGGGACAGCTGATGATGGTGTCATCCTTAAGTTCCGTTACTATATACTGCCTGGACGACTTGGGACAAAAGAGCAAAAGGTTCAGCTTCTTGCCCTCCTGAAGGTCTTTGGAAAGCCTCCACATCTGTTCAATACACTTATCGGTGAGAGAGTCTGTGGTCGCCACTCCCTGTCGAAGGGGTTTGGGAGGCTGGAGCAATGGGGCGATGGTGTAGATGCGGATCAGAAGGATCAGGATCACTACCCCGAGCAGGCTGATAAGAGCGATGCGCTTGTTCCTTTCCTCCGGGGGCAGAGGAACTTTTCCATCTTCGATCGCGATCATTTTGCCCGCAGGCTTCAAACTCATTTGCTCAAGTTCAAAGGCGCACTCCCGGCACAGCGGCTTTTCGTCCCGCCATTTGGGTATGACGCCGACGATCCCCGCCCCGCAGCGACCGCAGTGCGGTTTTTCCTCGTAAACGACCCTTTGGAGTTTTTTGTCTTTTTTGGCCATTTTAATGGCTGGCTCCACGCTTTGATTTAAGGTCCGGGTATCGGCCACCCTGACTTCACAGGTAGCAATTATATTACTTTTGAGTAAGGAATTACAATCGTTGTGAGGAAAAACAGGAAGATTAGGGTGTTTTTATGTCGGGTTTAAAGAGCGACAGCTTTAAGAACGAGAAAGATCAGGATTGTAAGGACGCCGGCGGCGGGGATGGTAATGATCCAGGAGTTGACGATACTGCGGATGACCCCGAGGTTTAAAGCCGCCATTCCCCGGGCCAGTCCCACTCCGATGACCGAACCGACAAGGGTGTGGCTCGTGGACACAGGCAGGCCCAGCTTGGAGCATACCAGGACGGTGGTGGCTGTGGCGAATTCGGCAGAGAAACCGCGGGAGGGTGTCATGGAAGTTATCTTTTTGCCGATGGTCTCGATGACCTTGTATCCCCAGGTGCCCAGGCCCACGACGATCCCTGCTCCCCCTAACGCCAGGACCCACATGGGTACCGGGACTTTCATGGCCAGGTCCCCGCTTTTAAACACCGATACGACAGCCGCGAAAGGCCCGATAGCGTTGGCCACATCGTTGGCACCATGAGCAAAAGCGACGTAACAGGCGGTCCCAATCTGCAGGTAAGCGAATACCTTTTCTACCTGAACGAAAGCGTCCGTCCTTTTTCTCGGGGTATCCTTCAGTTTATGGGCCAGAATAATTTTCATGGCGAAATGGGCCAGAACACCTACGAACAGGGCTATTGCAAGGGCCTGGTTGAAGGGAACGTCCAGCTTAAGGTTCTTGAGGCCCTTGTACAGCATGGACAGGACGAGGATTGTAGCTACAGGGAAGATGAGTATGGGGACTATTTTTCTGGCTGCCCTCACCGGGTTCCAGGAGGTCAGAACCGTCCGCTTTATGAAGGTGAATGTGGCCCATCCCACTAATCCGCCGCAAAGGGGAGAGATGATCCAACTCATGACCACTGAAAGCAGCTTTCCCCAGTGTATGGCGGAGACCCCGCCCACGAGAAGACCAAACCCGACAATGGATCCGATAATGGAGTGGGTGGTGGAGACGGGAAGCCCCAGGTACGTGGCCAGATTCAGCCACACTCCGGCCGCGATGAGTGCCGACAGCATCCCCAGGACGAAGATCTCCGGGCTGCTCTGGAAAATCTCTGTGGAGACGATCCCCTTGCGGACCGTTTCCGTAACGTGGCCGCCTACCAGGAAGGCACCGGCGAACTCGAACACCGCTGCCAGCAGGACCGCCTGCTTCATGGTAATAGCATGGGAGCCGACGGATGTGCCCATGGCGTTGGCCACATCGTTGGCGCCGATGTTCCAAGCCATATAGGCGCAGGCTGCTATGGCGACCCAGAAAACCCAGGCTTCGAGTCCTAACATTGGCTCCCTGTTCTAGCCCGCACTTCTCACCAGCCTTCTACTGCGGCGGATACGGGCATGTCTCCTGCGTTGCGCTCGGTCGGGCTCCTCGACGTAGTGTCAACTACGCCTGCGGGGCCCTCGGTCGCGCGCCTTGTATCCACACCCGTCTACACCGCCTCGCGACGAACCCTGATGAGAAATGCGGGCTAGGATCTTTCAGTAAAAGCTGCATGTTCAAGTTTTGTAACATCCGGTGCCTGAATATCTAACTGCAGTAGCATCAACTCTCAAAATAAACAGGGTGCAACCCTGATTATTTTGAGAGGAAGAGCCTGATCCGGTTACCGACCTTCTCGGCCCTGTTGGCCATATTTCCGGTAGCTTCCAGGACCTTCATCCACATGACCACATTGAGGGTACCGAGTTCGTCCTCCATGGACAGCAGTTTCCGGACAAGCACATACTGGAGCCCGTCAGTCTTGTGCTCTTCCCGGCCAAGGTTGTTGATCATCTCTTCCACTTTTCCCACCTCGGCGCCGCCGAAAGAGGCCTCCATGAGTTCGTCCATCTCCTCGTTTATGGTGGCGTACTGTTTGACCGTGATCATAACCTGTTCCAGAAATTTCCAGAACTCATTGCGGATCGTCGCGGGGAAGGGCAGGGTTTTCATGGAAAGCAGAACGGCCACGTCCTCAGCGTAATCGGAAATGCTGTCCTGGAGGGTAAGGACCTCCAGGAGGTCGTCCCTGTCCACCGGGGTGAACATTGTCTTGGGAAGGTCACCGCGAATCTCGTTCTTGATCTTGTCGGCATCGTGTTCAGCCTCTTTGATCTGCTCCGCGATTTTCAGGAAGGTGTTTTCGTCCTCATCCTCCATCGCGCGATAGAGGTCGGGGATCAGGGACACACAGTCCATTACCTTTCTCATGTGGTCCTGGAGAGGTCCGAAAGGCGATTTGGCGAACAGGTCGAAAATGGTCCGTTTCATGGTTCTTCCTCCTGCAGGTAGGCCTTCGTAATCCTTGGCATCCTATCAGAGAGTTGACAAAAAACAACATGAAACCATTGGATTCTTGGCCTCAGACCTGATTTATTTCTTCCATTCATTCCAGGTTGCCATACCTTTATGGTAAGGTGCTCTAATAAAGAACATGTTTTCAAAAAGGAGAGTCTGATGAAAGTTGTGGCCATTAATGGAAGTGCGAGGAAGGACGGCAACACCGCCATCCTGGTTAGAAGGGTGTTTGGAGAGCTCGAAGAGGAAGGGATCTCGACAGAGCTGGTCCAGCTGGCAGGGCAGGAGTTGAG
Source organism: bacterium (assembly GCA_022865845.1). Classification (GTDB taxonomy): domain Bacteria; phylum BMS3Abin14; class BMS3Abin14; order BMS3Abin14; family BMS3Abin14; genus JALHUC01. The sequence continues at coordinate 20,655 of JALHUC010000002.1, forward strand.
GGGCTGTCTCGCCTGCTTCAGGTGCTTTCAGAACCTGGATCGAAAATGCGCCGTGATGGGGGATTTTGTGAACGAATGCATCGGCAAAATGGACGAGGCCGACGGAATAATCCTTGCGTCTCCCACCTATTTTGCCACCGTGACCACTGAACTCAAGGCTGTCATTGACCGTGCCGGCCTTGTGGCCAAAGCCAACGGCAACATGTTTGCGAGAAAGGTGGGCGCCGCAGTGGTGTCGGCGAGACGGGGCGGCGCCGTGACGACCTTTGACACTATCAACCATTTCTTTTTTATTGAGGAGATGGTCGTCCCTGGGTCCTCCTACTGGAACTTCGCCATGGGCCTGCACCCGGGTGAGGTTGAGGACGACGAAGAGGGTATGAAGACCATGGGCGATCTGGGGAAGAACATGGCGTGGCTGTTGAAGAAAATAAATGGGTGAACCGCGAACCGTAAATCGTGGACAGAAAAAAGCCCGGCCTGGTTGCCGGGCTTTTTTTCTCAAATCTCAAAAAGATAAGTGACTTTAATAAAAGCGTCGTTTGATGGAACACAAAGTACACGAAG
>JALHUC010000417.1 GCA_022865845.1 bacterium
AATGGGGTCTTGAAATGCAGTATTCATGAGTCAGGAGTCAGTAAATGCATTCGGAGCGATGCCTCTTATGACAATTCCAAACTTCAAATTCCAAATTTCAAATTGGACCCTGATTCCTGAAATAAAAAGCCGCCCTACCGGGAAGCCATAAGATTTTCTACTGACTACTGGATTCTGGCTTCTGGCTATTTGTTATGTTTTTCCCGATAATTTTTTATGGCATCGTGCAGGGCATCGGCAGCCAGGTTGGAACAGTGCATCTTGGTGGGAGGCAGGCCATCCAGAGCCTCGGCCACAGCCTTGTTGGTGACCGCCTCAGCCTCTTCCAGAGTCTTGCCCATGACCATCTCGGTAACCATGCTGCTCGTAGCGATGGCGCTCCCGCAGCCGAAGGTCTGGAACTTTACATCCTCGATGACATCGTCCTTCACCTTGAGGTAGATCTTCATGATGTCCCCACACGAGGCGTTACCAACCTCGCCGACACCATCGGCATCCTCGATCTCACCAACGTTGCGAGGGTTCTTGAAGTGGTCCATTACCTTTTCACTGTACATGCTCATTGAAAACCTCCGGTTTTCAATTCAGGTTCCAGGTTCCGGGTTCCAGGTTCCGTGAAAGTGCTAACCCAGACATTACCCGTTACCTGCCCCTTTGAAAACCCGTTAAATTATTAGTTTCTACCTGCTATATTTTTGGTGCTCCCAGGTTTTCTACCTGGAACCTGGAAGGTGGAACATGGAACTTCCCTTGTCAACACGCCTTGCTTGCTGACAACGGCGACATCCTCCTCAGCCTCTCAACAATCGGGGGGAAAACCTCCAAAAGGTGATCTATCTGGGCCTTGGTTGTACCCCTGCCCATGGAGAACCTCAGGGTTCCCTGGGCCAACACCGTTTCGATCCCCATAGATACAAGCACGTGGGACGGTTCAAGTGATCCTGAGGAACATGCGGAGCCAGTGGACACTGCTATACCCTCCATATCAAGAGAAAGCAGCAGCGACTCACCCTCAACATGGCTGACGCTGGCGCTCACCGTGGAGGGGAAGGTCTTTGAAGGATCCCCGTTAATAATGACCTCAGGGATTCGTTCGGTAAGGCCCTTGACGAGTGTTTCCCGAAGGCCGGTCAGGCGGCTGTACAGCTGTTCCCTTTCCGCCTCAGCCTGCACTATAGCCTCTCCGAAAGCCACGATTCCCGCAACGTTCTCGGTTCCGCTACGGCGCCTCTTTTCCTGGGCTCCTCCTATAATGAGAGGGTCAATACGCGTCCCTTTCCTGATATAAAGCGCCCCGACGCCCTTGGGCCCGTATATCTTGTGAGCGGCCATGGAAAGGAGATCCACCCCGAGGTCATCCACCTTTGTGGGAAGTTTCCCAAAACTCTGGACCGCGTCCGTATGAAAATAGACCCCTGCCTCTTTCGTTATAGCAGCAATCTCTTCCACAGGCTGGATCGTGCCTACCTCGTTGTTCATGTGCATGATGGAAACCAGGATGGTGTCGGGTCTGAGGGCTTTTTTAACTTCGTCCGGATCCACTACTCCGGAGGAATCGACCTGGACATAGCTTGCGTCGAACCCCTTTTTGGCCAACCAGGACACTGTCTGGAGGACAGCGGGGTGTTCAACCATGGCAGTTATTATATGGCCCTTTCCCGCGGCGAAGGCCGTTCCCTTGATTGCGTAATTGTCGCTCTCGGTACCGCCGCTGGTGAAAACGATCTGGGCTGGAGAAGCCCCCAACTGGTCGGCAATCCGCTGTCGGGCTTCCTCGAACTGAACCTTTACCTCCTGGCCAAAAGAGTGAGCTGACGAAGGGTTCCCGAAAAGCTCACCGAGGAACGGGAGCATCCTGTCCCGCACTTCGGGCCGGACAGGGGTCGTTGCGTTGTGATCAAGATAGATACGATCCATGGATGCTGTCCTCACTTTTAAGGGGAAACTGTACCCTTGAGTAGATCCGCAAGGGTGATGGAATTGAGGTAATCGTGAAAACTTGCTGAAAGTTTTTCCCACAGCAGGTGGGTTGTACAACCAGGATATCGCTGACAGCTTTCCCCATCAGTGTGATCTTCTGTACACAGGAAAAGCTTCTCCTGCCCTTCAACAGCCTGAATCACCTCTCCCATCAAAATTTTCTCAGGGCTTTTGGAAAGGATATATCCGCCACCCGGACCTTTTCTGCCCC
>JALHUC010000418.1 GCA_022865845.1 bacterium
AGGGCTTCACTTCCACCCGGGGCGCTGCTGACCTGGTAACCCTCCTTCTGGAGGAGAACCGCTACCATGGAACGGACACTCTCCTCGTCATCGACAACTAATATCTTGTGTAACTCCATAATAATTACGCCTTTCGTTCGGTGTCTGGGTCGTGGAAATGACCCTTCAAACCGTTTGACACGGGGACACGGAGAAGGGGAGACACGGAGAAAGGGTTTTCTCTCCGCGTCACCGCGTCGCCGCGTCCCGGAAATTTAAGCTTTTCACCGTTAACTTCCCTCACCCTCTTCCGGGTTTTCCTCCGCCCTGCGCCCTTCGCCCTGCGTACTTTTTTCTGGCAACAGCACCGTGAACATCGCGCCGCCTTCCTCCAGGTTCTCCAAACAGAGCCGTCCCCCGTGGGCCTCGACGATGCCGTGGGCGATGGCAAGTCCCAGGCCTGTGCCTTCACCAGGCCCCTTGGTGGTGAAAAACGGATCGAATATCTTGTCTGCGATCTCGGGAGGAATGCCGCCGCCTGAATCCCTGATCGAAATGGCTACCGCGCGATCCCCTTCCTTGAGCAGAGGAGCATCGGGGAAAGAGCTTCTCATAGCTACGTAGTCTTCGCTCTGGGGATCGGTGACCCTCTTCCGGAAATCAGCGGCCCTTCTCCTGGGAACGGCACCTTCACCTGCCTTGAGCACCGTGGACTCTGTCCTCACCTCCAGGTGTCCCTCCCCCTCCACGGCCTGGGCGGCGTTAAGAAGAATGTTGATGAGGATCTGCTGGAGCTGATGGCTGTCTCCACTGACCACAGGATCCTGATCGGACAGGATCGTTCTAACCACCACATTCCTGAAGATCTGCTGGGGAGTCACCAGATCGATGGTGTTTTTGACAAGCTCGTTGACACTCAGATCCGCCACCTGGGTATCCCTGGGACGGGAGAACTCAAGAAGACCGCTGATGATCCTCTGGATCCTCTCTGTCTCCTTCTCAATGTAGCCGAGATACTGCTGGGCTTCGGGATCCTTCTCTTCCCTCAAGAGGATCGAGGCGTAACCCAGGATAGCCGAGAGGGGGTTGCCGATCTCGTGGGCGACCCCGGCCGCCAACTGTCCCACAGATGCAAGCTTTTCCACCCGGATCATCTCTTTCTGGGTGGACATGAGCTCCCAGTTGGTGCGCTCGATGGCAGTCAGGTGCTCGTCCTGATTATGGACCGCTGCCTGAACTCTCTCTGCCATGGAGTTGAAAGCCGCGGCGAGAGCCTCGATCTCCCTGGGCCCCTGAACCTGGACCCTCGTGTCGTATTCTCCTGCCGCCAGAGCCTCAGCCCCTCTGGAGATGCGAATTATGGGGCTTATGGCCACCCTCCCGATGAGCCACCATCCGAACAGGACGATCATGAGGCCGTCTATACAGGCGAAGGTGTAAATGAGCTTACGGTGGAGGTCCAGAACGACCCCTAGATTTTCCAGGGGATAGGTGACCGAAAAAGCACCCATCAGGACCCCATCCTTGAACACGGGAGCGGCAAAAGTCCATGAACCGCTGGCCGATTTCGGAAGCTTTCCTGTGATCTGACCCGGCACCACGGTCGCTCTCGTTTCCAGGGCACGGATGAGGAAAGGATCTGATGTAGTACCGGTATCACTTTCACGGATCCCGGCAAGAAGACGCCCTTCCGGGTCAGCGACCTTGAAAGAGGTGACCCCAAGGCCTGCCGTTGTCTGATTCAGGATCTCCTGCAGGTTCCTCGAAGGGCCTTCCTGATTCCACCAGCCGGAAAGTCCGAGCTGCACAGCACGGGTGACCTGGGTAAGGGATTCGAGCTTTTGAAGGAGGATCGTTTTCTCAGCCGCCCTCAGGGCTGTAGCCCCCATAATAACAACGCCGCTGAACATGATCAGTCCGAGGCTGAACATGATCTCGAACCTTAGCCCGCGCTGGCGCCTGAAACCCAGGCCTTTTATCACAGTTTTTCCAGATACCATTGGATCAGTTCCACTCCGAAGAAAAGGTGAACAACGGCCCCGAGGGCCAGAAATGGGCCAAAGGGAACGGGAAATTTTCTCACCGATTCACCCTTTACAAGGGCATATCCCACACCCACAACACTGCCGGTCAATGAAGAGACCAGTATCGTGACAGGAAGGGCCTGCCAGCCCAGGAACGCACCTATCATGGCAAGGAGCTTGACATCTCCCAACCCCATCCCCTCTTCTCCCATGATCTTCTCGTAGGCGTAAAGGACGAGAAAAAGGAACCCGGCCCCTATGCCCACACCCACCACCGAATCCATCGGCCGGGGAAAACCAGGGAGAAAACTGAAAGCGAGGCCAAGTATGGTTCCCGGCAGAGAAATGACATCGGGGATGATACGGTGGTCAAGATCTATGAAGGTGATGACCACAAGCGCCCAGGCGAACAGAGCCAAC
>JALHUC010000419.1 GCA_022865845.1 bacterium
AAACCTTAATACTCGTCAAGGGGCCGTAAGGCCCTTTTAAGAGCGAATTCCAGATTCCAGATTTCAAATTGCAAAGGGGACCGAAAGGTCCCTTTTGCATTCACCGCTTCGGGTTGCTCCCTTCAGGGCGGCGGTAGGTAATGCGCAGCTGTTTTCCTGGTGTTGCTTTGCCATGAGTTAGCTTTGCGTATAAAATAAAGTTTAATGATTAGCCAACGGAAGAATGAACGAAGGAGACGGTATGCGAACCAGTAACCCCGCTTTAAACGACAAGGTCTTTTCCCGTGTAACGACTGGGGGCGAGTCGATGACGATCTCGGGCGCCGTCAACAAGACCTTCATCCTGCTGGCGCTGGTGGTTTTCGCGGCTGCATACACATGGAGGCTCTTCTATGCGCAAATGGCCACCGCTGGCCCTCAGGCAGCTGCCCAGGCGGTCATGCCGTGGATGATCACCGGGTTGCTCGCCGGTTTTATCGTGGCCATGGTCACCATCTTCAAGAAGACCTGGGCTCCGGCCACTGCCCCCGCCTACGCTATCCTGGAAGGGCTGGCGCTGGGGGGCATCTCCGCCTTTTTCGAGGCCCAGTTCCCGGGGATCGTCATCCAGGCTGTAGCCCTTACCCTCGGCACCCTTTTTGCCCTGCTAATGGCCTACAAATCAGGACTTATCCGGGCTACGGAGAACTTTCGGCTGGGTGTCGTAGCCGCCACCGGGGGTATCTTCATTGTTTACATGATCAGCATGTTTGGCCGGATGATCTTCGGATGGCAGATGCCCCTTATTCACGATAGCGGTCCCATGGGCATCGCTTTCAGCCTGTTCGTGGTGGTCGTCGCGGCCCTGAACCTGGTACTGGACTTCGATTTTATCGAAAAGGGACACGGTATGGCCCCGAAGTACATGGAGTGGTTCGCGGCTTTCGGGCTGGTGGTCACCCTGGTGTGGCTCTACCTTGAGATCCTCCGTCTTCTGTCGAAGCTGCGGAGCAATAAGTAGGTTACAATCCGTGAACCGTGAACCGTGAACCGTGAACCGTGAATAGTGATTCGTGATTGGGTTGTCCACCGTATCTTCATGCGCAGGTGGATGATCAGTGACTGACCTGCCCTGAGTCCCGCCGATGGCAGGATCCAAGCGTGATTGGTGAAATGGTCGTCCGCGGGGTGACCCTTTTCCGTAGGTCTGGAAATGAACCAGAACAAAAATAAGACTCCCACAAAGATGGTCTGGCACCAGATGTCCCCCCAGGATGTTCTCCTGGCCCTGGATACTGACGGTGAGATCGGGCTTGCCTCTGCCGAGGCACTGCGTCGAAGGGAAGTGACAGGCCCCAACCTGCTGACCGAAAAGCACGGCAGGGGCCTTATTATAATTTTCCTGGAACAGATCAGGTCGCTGATGGTCCTGGTCCTTCTGGCAGCCGGCGCCGTTTCCTTGTTTCTCGGGGAGGTTTCCGATGCCGTGGCCATACTGGCCATCGTCCTGCTCAACGTCGTTCTGGGTGTCAAGGAGGAGTACAAGGCGGAAAAGGCCATCGCCGCCCTGCGCCGCCTGGCTGTGCCCAGGGTCAAGGTCGTGCGGGAAGGCCAGGTGGAGGAGGAAGGCGCCCGGGATCTGGTCCCCGGTGACATCGTTCTTCTCGAGGCCGGCGATATGGTACCGGCCGACTGCCGGCTTTTGTCCTGTGAAAGCCTTCGCATCCAGGAATCCTCCCTGACAGGCGAATCAGAGCCGGTGGAAAAGTGGCACAAGGCTCTCGATGAGCAGGACGATATTCCTCTGGGTGACCGGGTGAACATGGCCTATATGGGAACGCCGGTAGTGCACGGACGTGGCAGGGGAGTGGTCACTGAAACCGGCATGGGCACCGAACTGGGCCGGGTGGCCGGTATGATCCAGGACCAGGAGGAGGAGGCGACGCCCCTTCAAAGAAGGCTGGACCGGCTGGCAAGGAACCTGGCTTTTGCCGCCCTTGCCCTGGTTCTTCTTGTCGTCCTGCTGGGCCTGGCGCGTGGGGAAGCGCCCAAACTGCTGTTCCTGACGGCGGTCAGCCTGGCTGTCGCTGTCATGCCGGAAGGTCTGCCTGCCGTGGTGACCATAGCCCTCGCTCTGGGGGCGGAAAGGATGCTCCGCTACAAGGCGCTCATAAGGCGGCTGCCTGCCGTGGAAAGCCTTGGCTCGGTCACTGTCATCTGCACCGACAAGACCGGAACTCTCACTGAGAACACCATGACAGTGACGATCCTCGATGCGGCAGGCCGTCGTGTGGACCTGACCCAGAAGGTATTGAAAACAGGGTTCCGCGTGACGCCAGGGGAAGAGTTCGTGGATCTGTCGGACTATCCAGCCATGAAGATCCTGCTGGCTGGAGGCGCTCTTTGTAACGACGCCGCCCTGAGGGAACGTCCGGACGGAACCCTTTCGGCCATTGGGGATCCCACCGAAGGGGCTCTCGTGGTGGCGGCTGCAAGGGCCGGACTCGTTAAGGGCGATCTGGACAGGCTGATGCCGAGGCTGGAGGAGATTCCCTTCGACTCCGACCGCAGGCTGATGACGACGGTGCACAATCTGGAGGGGATACATCCAGCTGGAGCCGAGGTTCTGCAGGGCGTTCTTGAGGATGTCTTGTCTGGCGGAGACAGGCGCCTCATCTTCACGAAAGGGGCAATCGAAAACCTCCTCCCATTGTGCGATCGAATAATGGGAGGCAAAAAGCCCCGGGCTCTGAGCGGGGACGATCGGGAGGCCATACTGAAGAGCCACGATGAGCTGGCCGACATGGGAATGCGGATACTGGGAGTGGGCTGCAGGGGCGACAGTGACCCTTTGGAGCCGGGCCAGGGGAGCGGTCCTGAAAAACAGCTGATCTATGTGGGAATGGTTGGAATTCTCGATCCCCCGCGGCCCGAAGCTCTCCAGGCGATACAGACCTGCCGGACGGCCGGTATCCGCCCCATTATGATCACGGGAGATCATCCGCTGACTGCCGCGCACATTGCCAATGAGCTTGGCATCGGCAACGGTTCATTGGTCCTCACCGGAGCCCAGATGGACAAATTACCGGATAACCGTCTGGCTGAGGAAGTACAGAAGGTCGACGTCTATGCGAGGGTCTCACCGGCACACAAACTGAGGATCGTGGAAGCCCTCCGGAGCTTGGGCCATATCGTTGCCATGACGGGGGACGGGGTCAACGATGCCCCTGCCTTAAAGAGGGCGGACGTCGGTGTCGCCATGGGCCTGGCCGGGACGGAAGTGGCCAAGGAGGCGGCGGATATCGTCCTGCAGGACGATAACTTCGCCACCATCGTGCATGCGGTGCGGGAGGGGCGGATAATCTTTGATAATATACGCAAGTTCGTTCTGTTCATTCTTGCCAGCAACTCGGCCGAGATCATCGTCATGCTGGCCGGGCCCATAATGGGCATGCCCCTGCCCCTGTATCCCCTCCAGATCCTCTGGGTCAACCTTCTGTCTGACGGCCTGCCAGCGGTGGCCCTGGCTGTGGAGCCGGGTGAAAAGGATGTGATGGATCGGGCTCCCATCGATCCAAAGGCGGGGATATTCACCAGGGGCATGGTTTTCAGGATCATCTGGGTCGGGACCCTGCTGGGCGCCCTGTGCCTGTTTTCCGGCTACCGGTTCTGGTCCATGGACGATCCGGCATGGAGAACGCTCATTTTCAGCACGCTGACCTTCGGCCAGATGGCCAACATCCTGGCGATACGGACAGGGGAAATATCTCTTTTCCGGAGCGGGATCATGTCCAATCGCCCACTTCTGGTGGCGGTCCTTTTGACATGCGCACTTCAGGTGGCAGTGATCTACCTGCCTCCCCTGCAATCGGTGTTCAAGACGGTTCCCCTCACGGCTGCCCAGTTTGGAACCTGTTTGCTCCTGAGTTCCCTGCTTTTCTGGGCCATAGAAGGAGAAAAGCTGTTAAGGCGGCTGAGCCAAAGGAAAGTGGCCTCAGCTCCGGACCGGTAAAGGGGAGATGAGAAAAGTTAGCCGGGACACTGAGGAAGAATTACGTTTTATTGCACCAGTGCACATGTGTACTCACAACACTTTGAAATCTGAGATTGATCCATCCTGACACGGGTGATTTTGTCTGCTACACTTCGTTAAAGGGTCATTGGGGGATGACCCATCTTTGTCCTTCCAGCGTTTTCTTGCGATCCTCCCTCTTGGCCCGATCACCGGTTCGCTCATATCCAATTGGAGGCCAGGTGTGATCCCTTGCCTTTTTTGCCGGGGGTGTTTCCATGTTGTATGAACCGATTCTTAGAGGGTTCAGGCAGGCGTGTACCAGGTGCACGGAGGGCAGGCTGCAGTGGCGGAGCTGGCAGCACTGGCAGCATATCTCCCATGAAGGCCGCCGTTCCTGCGATCACCTTGTCTATTACGAGTGTGATCGATGTCATTGCAGGCTCAAGATCTTCAAGGGCGGATTGGTCAGGGATGCAGGTGAAAGGGAGTGGACTCAGTATTGCGAAGGAGGGGGTAAACTGGACCAAGGACCCAGAAAAGTCCGGGACATAACGCGGTTCCTGTAAAAGTGCCAGTGTAAGTAGTAAGTAATAGTGTTAGTTCGGGGAAAGGCCAGTTTCTATTAACGCGATGTTTTTGACCGCAGGGTACGCAGCGGCAGGCTTCAATATTGGGGGACGCAGCTGTTAGATATCTTTTGATCTACTCCTGCGTTCTGCGTGCTGCGTTCTGTATACTCAGCCTTTCCCCCACGGAACTTCCACTCCCATCCTGTCCATCTTCCCGGCCAGCTCCCTTCCCTCCAGGGTGGGTTTGACACTGTCTCCGTCCGGGACTGTGAATCCGGTTTCGAGGAGCAGTTTGTCGGCCTCTTCCATCTGGCCGCTGTTTATGAGGGCCAGGACCTCCACTTCGTCACTGGAAAGGTTGACAGACCCGTGACGGTAGTCCATGAACGCCTCCCAGGCCAGTGGCACCCACTTCTGGACGATCTTTTCGCCGATGGTCTCGGCGTATTCCCTTATTTCAAGCTGCGCCTTGTGATCCATGCGCAGGTTCAGGAAGTGGAGGAGGTTGTGCAGATCGATCTTCCAGTACGCCTCCGTGTAGGTGGAAAGGGGCAGATCCTTCCTGGCCTGCTCCCTCGCGACCCCCAGTTCGATCCGTTCATCGTAAATTTCCTGCAAGAAACTCTGGGCCTCGGTTTCGCGCTCAGTGAGCCGCTGGCCGACGTCGGTGTCCATGCCGCCCTCGCTGCCCTGCCGGTTGATCTCGGACTGAAGGCGCCACTGGTCGGGCTGGGTGGTGCGGAACCTGTCGATGGCAAGAGAATATCGGGTAGAGTACTCGTTAACGTTAGCTGTTCTGTGCCTTATCCATTGGCGCCACAGATCCATGGGAACACGGACGTGGAGCTTCACCTCACACATCTCGAAGGGGGTCGTGTGGCGGTGCCGCATAAGGTACCGGAGGAGGCCCCGGTCGTCGCTCACCGATTTGGTGCCCTTGCCGTAGGAGACCCTGGCGGCCTGTACGATGGAGTCGTCGTTACCCATGTAGTCGATGAGGCGCACAAACCCGTCATCCAGAACGGGAAAGGCCTGGCCGAGAATCTCTTCCAGTTCCGGGACCTGAATGCGGTCTAGGCGTTCTGTTCCTTTGCTCACGGTGGACCTCCTGGGGGGATGAATAATCGAGAGCGTATTCTAATGGAAGTGTGATTGGAAGGGAAGGGGCTCAAGCAGTCCAAAGTCCAAAGTCCAATGTCCAAAGGAAAGGCAGGGCGGAGGGCGTGGGGGTGAGGGAGAACATCAGAGGGGGAGAGTGGGCGAGAGGGGGAGTGGGAGAAAAGGCTCATGTATCTAAGTATCGAGGTATCTACGTATCAAGGTAACACCTGGAACCAGGAACTTGGAACTTGGAAACTGAGCGAAGCGAGCGAACCTGAGCGAAGCGAGCGAACCTGAGGCGCGGTAGCGCCGAGCGGTTGTGGATTGCGGTATGTCAAACATGCGGGGTCATGTGTGTAATAATATCTACAAAGGGTTAACACTTCTCCAGGCGAATACATGAGGGGACCGTGTGAGATCGCCAGACAGAAAAGCATGGCAACTCCCTGATTTTGTTGCATTTTATATTTTACTTATACTTCTACTTCTACTGAGCCCCACCCCCCTCCTGGCATCTGAATGGGAGCCAGCTGAAGAGAGCGTCTCCGGCCTCCATGCCCAATGCTGGTCCCTGGGAGCCAGTGTCGGCCGGGTAGAGAGGCTCAATGGCGGCCTTGCCGAACTGGCCGGGCCGGATGACGAAGTGATCATCATTGAAGGTATCCAGAGCGACTATCTGACTCCTTATACATCAGAGCAATATCAGGTGTCCCTGAACCTTATGAATAATATGACCCTCCTGCAGGCGGCTTACGGCATGCGCATCAGCACTGTTCCCTTTCCCAAAGTATTTCTAAGGCCATGGATAGGAGCGTACCTGACCCTGAACTTGCTTGAGGATCATCGAGATGTTAACGCAGGTAATGATGAGTTTGAAGGCGGGGGAATCGGTCTGGCCGCTTCGGCGGGGGTGACAATGAAGCTCAGCCAATGGGCTGCTCTGGAAATGGCCGTAAGGGGTGACCAGATCTTTATGCTCGGGCAGCTTGAGAGCGGTGATTTTTTCAGTGATGCGTTCAGAATGCGCGGTTTGTACCTGCGCCTTGTCTACTTATTTCAAACCCAGGAGTGACTTGCTGCAAAGGCAATGGAATTTTAACGCGGAGTACGTCACGCCTCTGGCGTGACAGGCCCTGGTATTGAGAAAACCTCAATTGGCGAAAAGGATCATTGAGCCGGTAGTCGCGTATCTCATTGTTCCCTCCTTGTGATGTAATGTTCCATTCCTCAGTATAGCGTAGGGGGAATAGAGCCCCGGGTGTCAAAGGGAGATTAAAGTAAGGTTCCTGATTAGGTGACTCCCATGTCCTTCGGTTAGGTTATAATGAATAGAAAGCAGATGATATCGTTCAGGAAGGAAAAAGCCAGGACCTGCAAGGGTTCCGTGTTCCTGAATTTTCACGAAGGGGGTGGTGGGGGTGCCAAGTAAACCAATTATTACAAGCGCGATCCTGACGGTGATCCTGTGCCTAGCAGTCTTTTCCACAGTGGCAATTGGAGCGGACGAGCGGTTTATGGATAACGGGGACGGGACGGTGACCGACACAAAAACAGGCCTGATGTGGGCCCAGACGGACAACATGGGGCACATTACCTGGCATGATGCCAAACGCTACTGCGATAACATCATCCTGAGCGAGCACAACAACTGGCGCATGCCCACCGTAGAGGAACTGAAGACCCTCTTTGACGGTTCTCTTGATGACTTTGAAACGATCTGTGGACACCATATCAAATCCGCACCCCAGATCGAACTCAGTTGTGGATTTGTTTGGTCCTCAGAGGTTCTCGCTGTCCCGGGGGGATACTCCGTCCAGGCGAAGGTCTTTAACTTCGCCAAAGGTTACTGGTACTCTGCCCGGATGAGCCAGTATCTGGGTTACCGGGCGCTTCCGGTGAGGAGTGTCGGGGAGTAATGGGTAAGGGCAGTCCAAAGTCCAATGTCCAAAGGAAAGGCAGGGCGGAGGGCGTTGAAAAACAGTGCGAAGTGCGCAGGGCGGAGGGCGAAGGGCGGGGGTCAGAATTCAGCAAACCACCAGACTCGATGACATCACGCCTCTGGCGTGACAGGCTTCAGACCCGAAGTGGGAGCGTGGGAGTGAACCTGGAATTTGGAACCTGAAACCTGAAACTCCAACCGAAGGTTGGCGTGATTGTCCGGAATCCAGTTTGAATTCATTAAAACAGCTGATTTGTGCCAAAAAGTGGTTATGGAGGTCGCTATGAAAAAAGTGAACCTTGACCAAAAATTTACTCTTTTCAATGAGCAGTGGAAACCGAAGATCGTCGGAGAACTCAACGGTCAGCACGTCAAGTTGGGAAAGATAGAAGGTTCTTTCGTGTGGCATCAGCACGAGAAGGAGGACGAGCTGTTTCTGGTTGTGAAGGGAAATATGCGCCTTGAGTTTCCCGACAGCACTGTGGATGTCGGTGAAGGAGAGTTTATCATTGTGCCGCGCGGTATCCAGCACCGTCCCGTAGCTGACAAGGAGTGCCACATCCTCATGTTTGAACCAGCTTCGACTTTGAATACGGGCAACGTGAAGGATTCCTTTACCGTGGAAGAACCGGAGTGGATCTAAAGAAAGGCAGTGCCAGGAACCCAGTACCCAGTACCCAGTACCCAGTACCCAGGAACCTGGTATTAAGTGCCAGGAATTGCTCTTAGCCACAACTCCCGCTCCGACCTCCAGAGTTCCTTAGTCCCCG
>JALHUC010000040.1 GCA_022865845.1 bacterium
CCGAACTCGGAAGTTAAGCCCTTCTGCGCTGATGGTACTGCATGGGCGACTGTGTGGGAGAGTAGGTCGTTGCCGGAATTTATTCGAAAGCCCCGAGAGGTATTCCTCTTGGGGCTTTCTCTTGTCCAAGGACCAAAGCCCAAAGCCCAAAGAATAAACTAATCCATCATTCCGGGCTGAGTCTAGCGAAGACCCGGAATCCAGTACTGCTTGCCACGTCGTAGTCCGAAGGACATAGACGGGTCATTGCGCTTGTCCGCCGTAGCCAGGGCGAAGGCGGAAGGAGCGTCGATTAGGACGAGAGAGACGTGGCAATCTGATTTACCGCAACTGCGGTAAAGGCGAACTCACACAGAGCCACAGAGAGACCTTTGAAATTTGAAATTGGTTTTTCTTGGATCTTGGATTTCCTGTTAGGGCGTAGCTGATCGTATGGCGCAAGCGAAGCCGGATGGATTTTGGGTCTATTTGGAATCTGGAATTTGGAATTGTGTTCTAGATCGCTTTATAAAGAGTGATCAAAGAGAGGATCACAATCAGCACCGAAAGTCCGGCTTCTAAAAGGAACGGTTTTGTTTTCAAGGAAACCCGGCTACCCGCCGCCACGCCTGCAAGGGATCCCGCCAGAACGAACAATCCTGGAGTCCAGGGTATGTCGCCACGGCTCCAGTAAACGATCATTCCTGCGCATCCTGTGAATATCGTGACGAATATGGATGTGGCTATCGCTTTGTGAATATCAAGATGCATGGCCTTTAGGAACGGCGGGAAGAGTGACCCCCCGCTTCCTCCGCGCAATCCGGTTAGCAGGTTAAGGATAAAGGCGCCGAGAACAAGATTTCGCAAGCGAGGGGTCAGGGTTCGGTAAAATTTCGGGGCGATCCTGTCAAGGTAGATACCTGATACTGCAAGAATTGTAATGCCAACGAAGATCATGGCCAAAACCAGGGTCGTGATCAGACCAGCAAACATTGCGCCTGTAACTGATCCAATAGTACCCCCGATCACAACGTAAAATGCCAGGTGATAATCGATATTTCTCCTGTGGGCATAAGCTCCTGTGGACTGTGCAATCGGAATAACGAACATGTTGATGGCAAAGGCACTTAGCAAAGGAATTCCTACGAGGTTGAGCAAAGGGATTCTGACAGCGCCCCCGCCAATTCCGAACAGGCCGCTCATGAATCCTGCGACAAGCCCGATGCCTGTGAGTAAGATCATTTGATCTATGGTCATGACCAAACGATCCGACTACGCGGCACTAAATACCCTCGGTACATGCATGCTGCTTTATGGAAGCCAGCATGCCTCTTAGCGTATTTCAATGGTTTTCCGGCTCCTGGTTTCCTGAATTCCTAGCCCTGTTTCACTGGCTCGGGCCAGAAGATCGTCTGCCTGGTAAAGCATCAGTAAGTCCGGGATAAGTTCTAAAAAGGTGGACTCTGGACCCTGGACTCTGGACTCAAAAACAGCGGCTCATGCTATTGTGGTTCTCTGATTATTAAAAGTCGCGGTTCCATCATATCCTCCATCGCCCACCTGATGCCTTCCCGTCCCGTGCCGCTTTCCTTCACCCCCCCGTAGGGCATGTGGTCCACGCGCCAGGAGGGGATCTCGCCGATGAGCACTCCGCCAACTTCAAGCGTATCCCACGCCTTCTTGGCCTTGTACAGGTCCCTCGTGAAGATGCCGGCCTGCAGGCCGAAAACGCTGTCGTTTACCATATCGAGGGCTTTGTCGAAGGTGCTGAATTTAGACAGCACCGCCAGGGGGCCGAAAGCTTCGGCCGCACACACCTTCTGACCGGTGGGTACGTTTTCCATCAAAGTGGCCTCCAGCATGGCTCCGTTGCGCTTGCCGCCGCACAGCAACTTGCCGCCGGCTTTCTTTGCTTCCTTTATCCAGCCTTCCAGCCTCATGGCTTCCCCCTCGGAGATCATGGGCCCGATGAAGGTCTTCTCCTTCTTGGGATCCCCCATGGGCAGCTCACGGGTCTTTTTAACGAGCATGCGCTTGAAGGTGTCGTAGACCTTTTCGTGGATCATGATGCGCTGGACCCCGATGCAGCTCTGCCCGGACTGGTAGAAGGCGCCTATTATGATGCGATCAACAGCATCTTCGAGGTCGGCGTCTTCGTCTACTACA
>JALHUC010000420.1 GCA_022865845.1 bacterium
CGCCTTTCCCCTTGAACCTTTCCATTCTTCCACTTAAATTGAATTATGAAAAAAAGCGAGACCGTGCAGGACCTTGCTGAATCCCTCTACTCCAGCCTGGCCCGGCGTTTCCCCATCTGCTGCTGGAGCGATGAGTTCGTGTTCTTCCCTCAGGCTGTGGAAGAGGAGACGGACTGGTCCCGATGGGACGACCTTTCCCCGGGATCGGTGGAAGATGCGGTAACCAGTCTGGGATGGTTCCGCACGCGTCTGGGTGAATTTGCGAGGTCTGAAAATGAGGGGGTGGATGGTGAGAGATCTCTTGCTTCCGTGCTGGTATGGGTTACCCGGACCCTTGAGGAACAGTTCACCCTGGTGAAAACCCATGCTACCCAGCCAACCTTTGCCCTCACCGTAGCTACGGTGGGTCTGGTTCAGGCGCTGCAGAACGGTGAGGAAAGGGCCTGGTCTGAAAGGGTCCGCACACTCCCCGAGTTCCTTGAAGGTGCCCTGGAATCCCTGCAGGAGGTTCCAGAATTATACCGTGATCTTGGTATGGAAATGGCCGCAAGCCTCATCGGGTGGATACGGTCCATTGGGCTGACATCACAGTCAGGTCTGGCTCTGAAAGCTCTTGATAGCTTCAACAATCGGCTGTCCGTGATATCTGTTACCAGAGAGTTTGCTCTCCAACCGGACCTGTTTGAGTACGTCGTTAACCATCACACAGGCAGTGCACTTACCTTGAGTGAAGTCCTTCGTGAACTTGAGGATGAAGCCGCTGTCACAAAGCAGCTGCTGACTGCGGAGGCCCAAAACCTTGGGTATGACAGGGAATGGGAATCGGTCTTTTCGTCCATTCCCGGAGAGCAGGTGCCGGCAGATGGAAAAAAGAAGCTGCTTCATCTGGAGATAGAGAGGCTCAGGGATCATTGCCATCGCCACGGATTTATAGGTGAAAACTCCACGGGATTTGATTCCCTTTTCATAGAGTTCCTCCCTTCATCCCTCGATTCAATTCGCGCCGCTGACTCTTACAACGCCATACCCGGACATCCTTTCAGGGGGGGAGTATTCTATATCTTTGGCCACGGGAGCCTGGGCAGCTCATCTGGGTCGATCCACCCCGTCTTCCGGATGACGGCGGCCCATGAGACCTATCCCGGGCACCACCTTCTTGACCTTTCCAGGTGGAACAGCCCCCAACCCGCTCTGCGCCCCATCGAATACCCTCTCTTTTACGAGGGGTGGGCCTGTTTCGGTGAGGACCTGATGCTCCACACCGGGGCCTTTGATCGCTCTTATGACCGTCTGATCCTCCTGAGGCGGCGTTTCAGACATGCCGTAAGAGGAAAGGTGGATCTCATGCTCCACTCAGGCGAAATGGGTCTTGACGAAGCTGCAGCAGAGCTAATGACTGCCGGATTCTCCCGAAACAGGGCTTTGGGCACCGTCAGGAAATATGCCCTGCGGCCTGCATATCAGATGTGCTACACTATCGGTCGCAGGCGGTTCCAGCGGCTATTTGACTTGTATGGACAGGAGGATGCGGCCGGATTTGTAAACACTGTCCTCACTCAGGGGGAAATACTGTTTGAGGACATGGAGCACGTGCTGAGAATGAATCTCAGCACGTGAGTGCAGAGTGTAAAGTGCAGAGAATGAAAGGTGTCCAATGTCCAACGGGGAAAAATCTTTTGAAGTTTGAGGTTGCTAATCAATAATCACCAATCACTGCCTATTTGAAATTTGGAGTTTGAAATTTGGAATTTGATATAAAAAACGATTTCCTCGGCTACCATTCTGAGTGGAACCTTGGCAGTCCCGGGGGATGGGATTACCAGAGGATCACCCAGAACATAGGCAAAGCCGTATGGGACAAGATTCTCCAGATAAACGATCCGGGTGTTGACCTGGATTTCCTCCACCCTCTGCTATACCCGGTGTACGGTTTTGTGGATATGCTCGTCGCTGTGCACAGGTCCAGGGAAGGTAGTGCACCCGGGCTTATTGCTGTGGTAGCCGAGGAGGAGACCCTGGTGGATGTTACCGAAAACATCAACCTGGCCGGTCACCTTTCCGCTGTGGAGGGTATAACCGGGGCGCTGATGGCTCCCCATGAGCTGGAACTACAGAGCGGCAGGGTTTCCTACAGGGGTCAGCCGGTTTCAACCATTTTTATGGATTTTAATTCAGACGTTCTCCTCAACCTGCACCGAAAGCAGGATCTCACACCGGTGCTCCAGGCAGTGAGAGAGGGGAGAGTCATCAACCCCAGGGGTACAGAGCCCATCAACGTCAAGAGCATGTTTGAGGTTTTTACCGGGCCTCTGGGGAAGCATTTTAGTGAGGAAACCGTCCGCAGGACACCATGGACGAGACGGTTCCGCGAAGGCTCGGCCTCAGGACCGAAAGGCGAGGAGATAAAAGATCTCATTCAGTGGGCCTACGGCAACTGGGACAACCTGGTGCTGAAACCCGAAAGAGGATATTCGGGAATGGGAGTGCGCGTCGGTGTTGTGAACCCGGATGCCGGTGAAGCCATTGATCTTGCTCTGTCCAAAGGCAGTTATATCCTGCAGGAGAAGATCCCTCTCAACCTCTGGGCCGAGGATAACCCGGCTGTGGATCCTGAGTCCAGGAGCGTTGTCCTGGAACGGTACCAGACAGATTTCAGGTGTCTCATGGGTCCGGCTGGGCTGTTCGGGTTCCTGGTGCGCTTCGGAGGTGTGCCCACCAATGTCGGGAGCGGCGGCGGAGTCCAGCCTCTTGCGGTGTTGAGATCCAACATGACAGTGAGGCAGGCGGTTGATAAGATCAATGACGCTATCATGGAAATCGGGTACGGAGATCTTCGGGAGGTAGTTGGGCAGCAAGAGAAAATGGCTCTGGATGAGAGGTTCACCTACCTTCTGGGGCCGATACGGATGGCTATCAGACCGCGCATTATCACCGAAGGGCACCTGGCGGCGCTGGCAAGGTACTGCAGGTGCATGTGGAACGATAGCCAGACCCTCGAAAAGATGTGGCTTGCAGGTACCCTGGATGATTATATTTGTATCGAGGAAGAGGAGCTTGAAATAGCCGGCATGCAGCCATGGAGGGGTGGTCCGGCAGTCTTCGCATCAGACGGTCTCTTCTCATTTGGTGCCCACCCGGAGGAAGGTTAACGATCCATGGGTATCGTGGTGGATCCGGACTGGTGGAAGACTCTCTTTGATGAGATCTACCTCAAGACCGACGCCCGGTCGGTTTGCGACCAGGAGATCTCCATGCGAGAGGTGGACCTTGTCTGCAGTCTCCTGTCTCCGGAGCCCGGGCACCGGATCCTGGATATGTGCGGAGGACAGGGACGGCACAGTCTGGAGCTTTGGGAACGGGGTTACGCAGATTGCACGGTTGTGGATTATTCTCACCATCTGGTAGAACTGGGTAGAAGAACGGCCGGTGAGAAGAACTGTTGTGGGGTCCGGTTCATTCAGGGGGATGCAAGGGATACCGGTTTGTCCCCCGCCAGTTTCGATCACATCCTCATTCTCGGCAACTCTCTTGGATACCTGCCGGATGAAGATGACGATGGGAGGATCCTGACTGAGGCCTACCGCCTTCTCAAACCGGATTCTGCCATCCTTGTGGATGTCACTGATGGGGACAAGGTACTCAATGAACTCAATCCCAACGCCTGGCACGAGGTGGATGAGGACCTTGTCGTATGCAGGCATAGGGAGCTGAACGGCAGCAGGATCAAGGCAAGAGAAATGGTTTTCTCAAGGGAAAATGGCCTGGTACGGGATCAGTCCTACGCTATTAGAATTTATCGCCCGGATGAACTGGAAGCACTTGTTTTTAAAGCCGGTTTTGTTGATGTCAAGATCCACCGTAACTTCAGCCCCCATGGGGAAAACGGGGATTACGGATTCATGAATAAAAGAGTATTGGTAACAGCAAAAAAACCGGGGAAAAAAGGAGATAAGGATGAAAGGTAACCGAATTATCGGGACAGGGATGGGTGTTCCTTCCCGTATTGTTACTAACGATGACCTGTCCAAGATCGTTGACACCACGGACGAGTGGATCGTCTCCAGGACAGGTATCAGGGAAAGACGCATTGCGGCAGATAATGAGGCAACCTCCGATTTCAGTGCCTGGGCAGCGATTGAGGCCATGAAAATGGCCGACGTTCAGCCGGAGGAGATCGATCTGATCATCGTGGCAACCCTGAGCCCCGACAGACTTCTTCCTTCCACCGCCTGCCTGGTCCAGGGTAAAATCGGTGCCAAAAACGCGTTCTGTTTCGACCTTGAGGCGGCCTGCTCAGGTTTTGTCTACGGACTTGCCGTGGCCAACGGGATGATGCCTGATCAGGGTGTCAGGACAGCTCTCGTTATAGGGGCCGAGACCCTGTCCCGTGTTCTGGACTGGACCGACCGAAACACATGTGTTCTCTTCGCGGATGGGGGTGGGGCGGCCATTCTGAGACATGAAGGTGGCGACAACGGGATCCTGTCGTCCTACATGAAGTCCGACGGTTCAGCTCCCCCGCCGTGGCTCGCGGTGACGCCTGGGGTATCTGACCTTTCACCCCTCGGGGACAAGGTCAGTAAGGATTTCGCTATCACTATGGAAGGAAAGGAAGTGTTCAAGTTCGGCGTCAGGGCACTCCCGGATGCTGTGAAGGGGGCCCTTAACAATACAGACGGGCTTACTCTGGCTGACGTGGACTGGATCATACCTCACCAGGCAAATCTCCGGATCATCGACGCGGCAGCAAAGGCGCTGGACATACCCAGGGAGAAGTTCATTGTTAACCTTGAGAAATACGGTAACACTTCGGCCGGCACCATACCCATAGCTCTTGATGAGGCGCACCGTGATGGAAGGATAAAGAAGGGTGATATTGTGGCCCTTGCGGGGTTTGGAGCGGGACTGACGTGGGGAGGGATGATCCTGCGCTGGTGATGTATGCAGGATGAGTCCAAAGTCCAATGTCCAAAGTCCAAAGGGTAAACCTTTGGGGCATGGACAAAACACAAATATTTGAAATTCTTGGGTAAAAAATGGGGGCGTTAGCGTAGAGGGACAAACTGACAAGGTTCTTTAGGCATTGGGCTTTGGACTTCGGGCAGGCTATCCGGTCGGATCAAGCTACCTCTTTGGAAGAAGGCCGGGAAATTAGATCAACCGGCTTTTTAACATCTTTCCCGCTGGCCTTAATATCGTTAATCACGCCGTCCAGTATATGGCCAGTCACATCCATTATCTCAGCGTGTGTAAATTCGTTCTGACGGAGGATCTTGTAGAAGGAACGGGCCACGATCCTACCTGTTTTTTCCCGATCGCCAGCCGACATTTTAAGCATTCTTTCCAGTGTTTCGCAGTTCTTCATTTCAGTTCCTTTCATACTGTTCAGTAGGTATCTAACGAGAGGTTAGAGCAACAATCGTGCCGAGAGAACTGTTTTGACACGGAGGGATATGCAATTCGGTATAAAAAGCGGAACAAAGTTCCCAACCAGGAAACAAAATGTAAACTAATCAAGGTAACGTGTCGAAATTGAAGGATAATACGTTTGCGTAAATTAGCAGTTGATCCCAGGTGGAGTGGCGGTATACACCGTGGGCCGTTAATAAGTGCAGAGCTAACGATGTTTTCATAGGGGATTACTAACGGTAGGCAGGGCCGAAGTGTGGCGATCGTGCAACACAGTGAAGCGGATGGGGCACAGGGAGTGGCCTTCGGCCGCAGTTCCAAGTTCCAGGTTCCATGTTCCGGGTTGAACATCAAACCTCAAACTTCAAACTTCAAACGTCAACCACCCCAGACCCTGTTTTTACAGAGAGCATGCCTAGGCCGGTGTCCACAATGATGGCGAACAACCCTACCAGGATGGCTCCCTCAAGTACAAAGGCCGGGTTATCTGCTATGAGTCCGGCAATAATGGGTTTTCCCAGTCCC